>JAPKYT010000076.1 GCA_026394155.1 bacterium
TGCCCAACGCGTCCGCGATTACCTGCACGTCCGCCGCATCCCCGACAGCCTGATCGTTTTCTCCGGCATCAACTCGCGCGACATGTTCGACCGTAAGCGCTCGGTGAAAGGCGAGGTCGAAGAGAAGTTCATCGGCTATCAGCTCACGCAGCGCTTCGAGGTTCACGGCGCGATGGTGGACTCGATTGACGTGATCGCCAGGGACATCACGCATTTGACCGCCGAGGGTTTTCCCGTGAACTCCGAGCCGCCGCAGTTTTTCTACACCAAGTTGGCCGACATGCGGGTGGAACTCTTGGGCGAGGCCACCAAGGATGCGAAGCTGCGCGCGGAGCAAATTGCGAAAAGCGCGGAAGGCAACGTCGGTGCGATCCGCAATGCGCGCATGGGCGTCTTTCAGGTCACGGCTCCCAACTCGCGCAACGTGAGCGACTACGGAGTCTACGACACGTCCACCATCGAGAAGGACGTCACCGCCGTGGTCACCGTGACCTTCGCGGTGGAGTAGCGAGGATCTGTGAACCGCATTCTCATCACCGGGCATAAGGGCATGTTGGGGCGCGAACTCGAAAGGGTGGCGCGCGCGCTGGGCAAGGAAGTGATCGGCCTCGACTTGCCCGAGTGCGACATCACGCACCGCAAACAGATCGAGCGCGCGATTCTCGATGCCGAGCCTGACCTCGTGCTGCACGCGGCGGCCTTCACGGCGGTGGATCGCTGCGAAACGGAGAGCGACCTTGCCTATCTCGTGAACGCGACCGGCACGCAGAACGTGTGCCTCGCCGCGCAGAAGTTAGACGTGCCGCTGCTGTACATTTCCACCGATTACATTTTCGACGGCGAGAAACCGCATCCGCTGCCCTATGACGAATGGGACGCGGCCAATCCGCTGTCGGTGTACGGCAAATCGAAATGGGCGGGCGAGTGCTTTGTGCGCGAGCTGTGCACCAAGCATTTTATCGTGCGCATCTCGTGGCTGTGCGGTCACGGTGGCCCGAACTTCGTGGAAACGATCCTCAAGCTGGCGAAAGAACGCGACGAACTGAAGGTGGTGAACGATCAGCACGGCAGCCCGACGTTCGTTCAGGATGTCGCGCCGGAACTCCTCAGGCTTGTAGACTATGGCGCGTTCGGCACGTTCCACATCACCAATCAAGGCTACACGACTTGGTTCGAGTTTGCGAAGAAGATCGTGGAGCTGGCGAAGCTGAAAATGCGTATTGTTCCCTGCACAACCGAGGAGTTTCCGCGACCCGCGCCGCGCCCCAAGAACTCGCGCCTCAGCCCGCGCCTCTACGAAAACGCCCTCGGCAACCGCATGCCGCCGTGGGAAGATGGGCTGAAGAGATATTCGAAGGAAAGATAATGCGAACCAAAACAAAACATCTTGCTGCTGTGATCGGTGACATTATCGGATCGAGTCGTTATTCGTCCGTAGATCGCGCCGCTATTCAGAAGCACCTGATTCGATCTTGGGAAGTAGTGCAGAAATCGCACAAGGAGAAGCTTCACAGCCGTTTGGAGTTTCGCGTTACCGCAGGAGACGAATTCGAATATGTTTGCAGTGACGCCGCTACGGCACTCGATATCACCACCACGCTTCGTCTTCATTTGAAAGCCGGCTCCTTCAAGCCGCCGGTAATCTTCCGCGCTGCCATCGCAACCGGTGAGCGATCCGTTTCGGGAAGCGCGAACCCCTACACGCAGGATGGACCGGCCTTTCACTTGGCGCGCTCAAGCATGGAATGGCTTAAGAGTCAATCGGAGTACTTGACGTTCATCGCACATCCGGCTTCGCCAGCCGCCATCCATCTCGTCAACGAAATCCTGCCGCTCTTGGATTACCACTACCGAAATTGGACGCCCGCCCAATGCGAAGCGGTTTTGTTGGCGCGTAGGGATTTGACAGGCGAGCATATCGCGCAGAAGTTGGGAGTATCTTCTTCCGCTGTTTCGCAACGGCTGGGCGGAACGAACTGGGAGGCCTGTTTTCGCGCCATTACCGTCTTGCAGAGACTCCTTTGTGAGGAGATTAAGGTAAAAGACTTAAATCTTCCAAATTAAGGCTATTAACTTAAGGGAATCGGATCAACTATGGACTGGCGAAATGTTTTGCTTATCATCAGCCCGTATGTCTTTGCCGCTGTTCCGGGAATTTGGTTGGTGGCGGCGATTCTGCGATGGGCTCCAGTTCCCAAAAATCTCCGCAGCCAGATAGATAAGCACTTGCCGTTGAGCGGCTGGATCGGGCTGTTTGAGCGATGGTTGGTTATTTTCTTGATCGGGCAAGGGGAATGGTCTGCCTTAGGGTTCATCATCGCCGCCAAAGGACTGCTGCGCATGCCGGAAATCCGTCGCGAAGCCGCTGGCGATTCCGACGTGGTTCATATCCTCAGCAGCTATGTCCTGCTCGGAACACTGATCAGCCTCACGCTGGCGATTGTGCTGGCCGAGCTGCCGACATGGCTGCGGTGTCTGATCTGTTCTTGACAGATTGCTGCCACGAAAACGCGCTCGGCAACCGCATGCCGACATGGGAAGAGGGGCTGAAGAAATATTTGCAGGAGAGGTAGGGACACAGCTTGCTGTGTCCACGCGACGGTTGCGCGCTGGGTAGTGCCGCACGGCAGTGCGCGGAAGAGAAGGCGGTCGGAGACCGCCAGTAGTTAGCCCTAAGACTCCGGGCGCATAGGAATGAACAAGCCTCTCGCTAATGACATCATCACTTATAGGGAGATGTGTGAGCGCGAAAACGTCCAGACGCTGCAGCGCGGCATGAATTTCCACCTCGATGCGGGGGTGTCGGTTGTTCTGATGAGCCGGCGGCATAATGCACCATATCCCGACCGCGTGGAAGACAGTGGACGTGTGATCGTTTATGAAGGACATGATTCGCCACGCTGCAACGATGTTCCCGATCCAAAGAGCGTTGACCAGCCCGAAAGAAACCCGTCAGGCTCTTTGACACAAAACGGGCTTTTTCACAGGGCTGCGCAGAATCACAAGGATGGCATGGGCCACGCTGAGTTCGTTCGTGTGTACGAAAAAATCATGAACGGGGTATGGGCATACAATGGTGTATTCACACTCGCTGATTCCTGGTTGGAGACTCGCGGCCGACGAAAGGTGTTCAAGTTCCGGCTGGAAATGGCAGAGGAACCAAGCGACAGTGATAGAGGACTCGCCACGCTGGAGCACGCCCGCGTGATCCCAAGTTCTGTCAAAGCAGAAGTATGGCGACGCGATCATGGACGGTGCGTCACGTGTGGTCGAACAGACAACCTCCATTTTGACCACATTATCCCGTACAGTAAAGGGGGTACTTCGCTGGACGCATTGAACATTCAGCTGCTTTGCGCGCGGCATAATGTGGCTAAGCGTGACAAGATTGAATAACGCCAGTTGAAGCCGCACAGCCGTGCGCCTGCGAGAAGAGAGATCCTTCACATCGAAGACGATGTTCAGGATGACAAAGAGATACAAGATTCCGGCAGGGACACAGTCCCCTGCTCGGCGAAGATAAGGAAGGAACATGATTCACGGCGTCAAGACAACGAAATTGCGGCTCGTGCCTGATGAGCGCGGGCGGCTGATGGAGATTCTGCGCAAGGACTGGGAACTCTTCTTGCCTCCGGCGCAGATCTACATGACCACCAACTATCCGGGCGTGGTCAAGGCGTGGCACTACCACAAGAAACAGACCGACCAGATGACCTGCGTGAAAGGCATGGTCAAGGTCGCGCTCTACGACGGCCGCGAAGACTCGCCCACCTACGGCGAAGTCAACGAGTTCTTCGTGGGCGAACACAACCCGCTGCTGATTCAGATTCCGGCGGGAGTCTATCACGGCTGGAAGTGCATCTCCGAATCGGAATCGGTGGTGGTGAACTGCCCGACGGAACTCTACAGCTATGAACATCCCGACGAGCACCGCGCCGAATGGGATGATCCGCGCATTCCGTACAACTGGGAAATTCAGTACAAATGAAAAGGCTGAAAGGCTGAAATACTGAAAAGCTGAAACGGCTTTCAGTTTTTCAGATTGTTTCCGACGATGTCCGACCCCGACCCACACATAAGTAACGGTCCGACCAACGACGACGTCGAGCGGCGCACGTGGGAATGGTTTGCCGCAGCGGTGGAAGTGCGCTTTGGGCCGGCCTTTTATCAGCAGCTCGATCCGCCCGACGGCGACCTCTGGCCGGACGTGCTCACGCTGCGCGCACACGACCGGGTGGGATTCGAGATCACCTCGCCCCTGCGGCCCGAAGACGTGGTGCGAAAACCCAATCACACCGGCGACGACGGCGAACTGTCCGCGCAGGCGAGGCTGGAGCGGCGGGTGATCGAAGCGGTGCGCCGCAAGATCAAGAAGTATGGGAATAAGCCGTCGGATTTTCCGCTCGGCCTGCTGGTAACACTGGCGCATCCCTCGAGTCTGAAGTTTTCGTCGTTGAAGACCGACCTTTTGCATTTGTCTCAGGTGGTGAAGAGCCGGCTGGGGCATTTGATCCATCAGCCGATTGACGCGGTCTATCTGGTGGGCCCCGGCGAGCGCGCGCATCTTTTGTGGCGGCGGCGCGGGTCCAAGTGGAAGAAACTCTTTCCGGAAGTGGATGCGATCTCTCCGTGAATTGAATCAGCAAAGCTGGGATGACCGTCTGGAGGCGCGCGCCCATACCTACCGGTTGCGCGGGCGCTTCAAGTTTGCCTGCGACCGGCTTTGCGCAAGACAGCCGCGGTCATGGCTGGACATCGGCACGGGGAACGGATTTCTTCCAAAAGTTGCCCGGCCGCTGTTGAAGGACGTGCATATCGTCGGAACGGATTTTGCCGACAATGCCCTTGCCGCCGCGGACGCGCTGGACGAGCGCGTGGAAAACGACATAGATGCCGAGGGCTTGCCGTTCGCGAACGCGACCTTCGATTTTGTGACCTGCCTTGAAGTCATCGAACATCTCATATTCCCGGAGAAGGCGATGGCGGAGATCACGCGGGTGTTGCAGCCGGGAGGATTTGCGGTGATCACGGTTCCCAATATTCAGTTCATCGAATACTTGGTCCAACTCGTGCGCGGCAAGATGCCCGGCCCGGCGGCGGATCCGAGGCACATGAGTGTGTTTACGCATCGCTTTCTCGGCCAGATTCTGCAGCGAAATGGCCTGACGGTGACCCTGCACGCGGGTTGTGACGCTTCACCGGAATGGTTGGCGAAGATTTCACCTCGTTTTTTTGCAAGGACGATTGCCGTCGAAGCGCAGAAGAATTTCTTCCCCGATTCCACTACACTTTCCGTGAGCGCTCCCCAAACATGACACAAATTCTCCTTTACATTCTCTTAGGACTTCTGGCCGGAGTCCTGAGCGGGCTGATCGGACTGGGCGGCGGCATCATTGTGCTGCCCGCGCTGGTGCTCATTTTCGGCCTGTCGCAGCACCTCGCCCAGGGCACGACGCTGGCCATGCTGCTGCCGCCCATCGGCATTCTGGCGGTGTGGACGTATTACGGCAAAGGTTTTGTGGACGTGAAGATCGCGGCCCTGCTCTGCGTGGGCTTCGTGCTCGGCGGCTACATCGGAGCCAAGATCGCCGTCAATCTCCCCGCCGCCACGCTGCAAAAAGTTTTCGGCGTGGCGTTGCTGCTGATTTCGGTGAAGATGATTTTGGGGAAATGACGTGAAAACCCAGCACCGCATAATCGTCGGTGATGCGCGACGCATGTCACGTCTTGCGGATGAATCGGTGCAGCTCATCATTACCTCGCCGCCGTATTGGCAACTCAAGGATTATGGAACGGACACCCAGATCGGCTTTGATGACACTTATGAAGCGTACATCAACAACCTGAATTTGGTCTGGTCTGAATGCAATCGTGTTTTGAGTCCCGGATGTCGTTTGTGCATCAACATCGGGGATCAGTTTGCGCGCTCGGTGTATTACGGCCGCTACAAAGTCATTCCGATTCGCACGGAGATCATCAAGTTCTGCGAGGCGCTTGGGCTGGACTATATGGGGGCGATCATCTGGCAGAAGGTCACCACCACGAACACCACCGGCGGCGCGACGATCATGGGTTCGTTTCCGTATCCTCGAAACGGGATTCTGAAATTGGATTACGAGTTCATTCTCATCTTCAAGAAATTGGGAGATTCGCCGAAGCCTCCGGCCCGAGTGAAGGAGCAGGCGAAACTGACGACGGAAGAGTGGAACACCTATTTCGCGGGACACTGGAACTTCCCCGGCGAGAGACAGGCGGGACACATTGCGAGATTTCCCATCGAGCTGCCGCATCGCTTGATTCGCATGTTTTCATTTCCCGGGGAGTGGATTCTCGATCCCTTCACGGGCAGCGGGACCACGAACGTAGCCGCAGCTCGTTTGGAAAGGAACTCCATCGGCATGGAGGTCAATCCCGAGTTCGCGGCTTTGACCTCCAAGCGATTGGAGAGCGAGCGGTCTTTGGTCGCAGACTTCGAGCATTCTCTGGAGAAGCTGGTGCCCCTTCGCCCGGCCGAAATCCGCGAGCTTCAGGAGAGACTTCCCTTTCGCTTTCAAGATCATGTACGGATTGACAAGAAAACGGATCCGCGCAAGCTGCTGTTCGGGAGCAAGATTACAGGGAAGGAAACGGAAAAGGAGCTTCGCCGCGCAATCTAACATCGCAGTCCTTTGGCCGAAACCCACATTGGCCCCGTTGCGGCACAGGATCGTTGATCGCGTCCGCGCAAGAACGAGGGCTCATCTAAACATGAGGCTTTCCACATGAGACCCAAGAAAACCAGCAGGGTACCACGCAAGCCCGCAGGTCACGCTGCACGAGTGATACTGTTTGACGTGTATGGCCCGATAACGATCAAGCCAGTGAAAGTCCCGGGCGGCAGGTTGATTGATGAGTCATCCATTGAAGGCTTCTGGAAGCGCAAGGATGCGAGCGGTCTGAAGGACTGTCGCGGATGTTACGTTTTCGCCATCAGGGCTGGCAAAGGAGGACTCCAGCCTTGGTATGTCGGGAAGACAAAACGATCGTTCGAGGGAGAGTGCTTCACCGATCGGAACATCAACAAGTACAATCGGGCGCTCATGCAACTTAGGGCTTGCACGCCGCTCCTGTTCTTGATCGCTGCTCCGAAGAGACGGGGCGCGGTGAACAAGAAGCAGATCAGCGAAGTTGAGAAATTTTTGACTCAGGAATCAAAGAAAGTGAACCCTCGTCTATTGAACAAGACAAACACAAAACCACGCAAGTGGGAAATATCAGGGGTAACCCGGCGGGTGCAAGGAAAACCCAAAACGTCTACCACGCAGCTGGTGAAAATGCTAGAACTGTGAACGCCGACCCACACCCCGGAGGGTGTGGGCTAGTAGATTGATGAACAGAATAACTCTGGAGAATTTGCGCGACATCGAGAACGATCCGCGCTACACCTTTATCAAGGGCGACATTCGCAGCCCCGAAGACGTGGCCAAGGCGATGAAGGGGTGTGACTCGGTGGTGAACTTTGCCGCCGAAACGCACGTGGATCGTTCGATCCACGAGGGCGGAGTGTTCGTGGACACCGACGTGCACGGCGTGTTCGTGCTCTGCGAAGAAGCGCGGCGGCAGAACGTTTCGCGTTTCCTGCACATCTCGACGGATGAAGTGTACGGTTCCATCGCAGAAGGGCACTTTAAGGAGACGGATCGCCTGAATCCGTCGTCGCCGTATTCCGCTTCGAAAGCGGGCGGAGAACTCTTGGCGCGCTCGTACTTTGTCACCTACGGATTGCCGGTTCTGGTCACGCGCTCATCCAACAACTATGGGCCGTATCAGTATCCCGAGAAGCTCATTCCGCTCTTCACGACGAATTTGATCGAGAACAAACCGGTGCCGGTTTACGGCGACGGCAGGCAGGTGCGCGATTGGCTCTATGTGGAAGATCAGTGTGAAGCGCTCGATCTGGTTTTGCAGAAGGGCACGGTGGGCGAAATCTACAATGTGGGCGCGGGCAACGAAGAGTTCAACCTTGATGTGACGAAGGGAATTCTGAAACTGCTGGGCAAGAGGGAAGAACTCATCACCTATGTGAAGGACCGTCCCGGACATGACAGGCGCTATGCGGTGGACACGGCCAAGATTCGCGCGTTAGGTTGGAAGCCGAGGCACGATTTTGCGGCGGGACTGAAGAAAACCGTGGATTGGTACGTTCAGCACGAGGACTGGTGGCGGGCCATCAAGCAGAAGCAGGCGGACTACAAGGCGTGGATAGAAAAGCAGTACGGGACGAAATAAGGGATGAGGGCGGAGGCAGAAAACTTGAAACCTGAAACTTGAGACTTGAAAAACATCCGCCGAGGCATGCGTCCCCGCGTGCCCGGAATCAAACTCCGGCGAGACGCTTAGCTCGCCCGGCTGCCGATTACGGGGGATTGGCGATTCCGCTCGGCGTAGAAGAAGAACCCCCCTTTGTCCCCCCGCTAAAGCGGGGGAAAACGACCAGTTCGGGAACTTGGCTCGAAATCAGCGGTTGAACATTCTGTGAACCGTACTGTTCCATGAACGGCCGGCGAACGCGATTTTCTTCATCACCACAAAAAGTCTTCAAAGGGGAGTTTTCCATGAAACGCATTTTCACGTCTGTCTTGCTGACGGTCGCGCTGGTGGCTGCCGCCCATGCCGAGCCGTGGCTGGTGGACAAGACGCACTCGTTGGTGGGATTCACGGTCAAACACATGATGGTCTCTAATGTGCACGGCGAGTTCGGCAGCTATGAGGCCACGGTGGATTTCGATCCGGCCAATCCCACGGCCCTGTCCATCGAGGCCACCATTGATGTGAACTCCATCAGCACGCGCGACACCAGCCGCGACAAGCATCTGCGCAGCGCGGATTTTTTTGACGTCGCCAACCATCCCACTCTGACATTCAAGTCCAAGAAGATGACAAAAGTCGCCGACGGACATTTTCAGGTGAGCGGCGACCTGACGATCCGCGGCGTGACCAAGCCGATCACGCTCGACGTGATGGGGCTGGACAGAGTCTGGGATGATCCGTGGGGTTCGCGGCGAACGGGCTGTACGGCCAGCGCGGTGATCAGCCGCAAGGACTTCGGTCTGATGTGGAACCAAGCGCTCGAAGCCGGCGGCGTGCTGGTGGGCGACGAGGTGAACATCGTCCTCGAAATCGAACTCATGCAGAAGAAGAGCTGATCCGAGACTGCACGGTAGAAAAGAAGCGGGGCGAACCTCAACGGTTCGCCCCGCTTTTCTTTCCGATTCCGGCCCGGTTGCGAAGACTTAACCCGGCTCGGCGGTCAAGAGAAGAACCCCCTACGGAATCCCTCGCCAATCAGGTCAGGGATTCTGGACGCCCGCGCGCGAAGCCAAGAAGAGCGCGCGGTGTCCAGAATGACGAACTAAGCTCTTACTTGAGGTACAGCAGCTTGGCCGACTCGACGCGGCTCTGGCCGGAGAGGCGCAGCAGATAAAGGCCGGTTGCGCCGGACGGCGTCCACGAGTAGGTGCGCGCGCCGGGAGTGAGGCCGGTCAGTTTCTCGTGAGTCATTTCGCGGCCCAGAACATCGAAGATCACCAGATCAAGTTCGCGCGCCGAGCCCACGGTGAAGCGGATTTGGGCAGTGCTGTTGAAGGGATTGGGATACGATCCGGCCAGCACGAACTCGCGGGCCATTAGCGACGCCTGCGGATCACCCGCGTCTTCAACGTTGATGATGTCGTCGGTGCTGCGCGGAATGATCGCGTAACCCGTGTTGTAAGGCGAGCTGGGATCATACTGGGTCATGATACCGATGACGTGGAAGGTGGGAGTGGGAGCCGGCGAACCGTCCACGTTGGTCCACTTGCTGATGCTGAGGCCGACCTGTCCGTCGTCGTCGGTGATGATCAGATCGCCGTAGTTGCCTTCGGTCGGCCACGTGCCGGTGACGATGTTGACGTTATCCATGCGCACCAGCATGCCCTCGAAGAGCTCGAAGGGCGAGCTGCCGGTGATGACCGTCGGCGTGGGCGGGGCGACGTGTGTCACACGTTCCAGGCTATGGACACAGTTGCCCGATCCCGAGTAGGTGATTTCGGTAAGGCCGCGGTAGAAACCCAGCCAGCCGGAGACGATCAGGCAGTCGCCGACCACGACGTTGGGCGGCGGGTTGCCGCGGAAGATATTGATGCCCGCATTGTCATCCTGCATGTAGAAGCGCGAGAGCGTGAGGCTGTCCAGAACATAATTGCTCACGTTGACGATGCCGCGCACCACCACGAAAGTGTCAAGATAAACGGGCTCGCCGGTGCCGGTGTTCTGGCGCAGGGCGGAGAGATCCGTGATCCACGGCTGGCAGGGCGATCCGCTGTTGGGCGCACCGGGGGTATACGGATCGAGGACCTGAAAATCCACACCGTTGTCGCCGGTGTCGGAGTGGTCGGGAATGCGGGCGATGGACTTGGTGGGTCCCGTAGAAGGCGGATCATAATCCGGTGCGTTGCTTCCACCTTCGCCGACACAGTTGGCCGGTGTCGCGCAGATGCCGTAGCAGACGTGGTCCACGGTGACGCCGCTGGCATTATGCAGGTCGAGGCCGTCGCAGTCCGGCGTGGTTTGGTAACCGGCATTCTGCCAGTCTACGCCGGTATTCGTGGCGGCGCCGCCGCAAACATAATCCACATTCGGTACTTGGCTGGTGTTCCCCACGACGTAGTAGCCGTCGGCGGGGATGCTGCCCTGAAGCGTAACGGTGCGATACACGGTGGCATTATTGCCGTTAATGCCCACCAGCGACCATCCGGTGAGGTTCGTTCCCGGAGGTCCGTAGATCTCGGTAAACAGCAGGTTGACATCGTCCGTGCCCTGCGTGTCATACAAAAACTCATTGATCATGACCTGTGCCGATGCCGCCGTTGCCAGCATGAGCACAACGAACAGAGTTGTCAGTTTGCGAAACATGGTTGTTTCTCCTTTAGGGATGTATGGTGAGTGTGCGTGTGCTTCTGCTTGAGCCTCAAGACCCCCCCTTGGCCTCTTCCAAATTAGTGCGTGGCTGACATTTGACTGTCATCCTGAACCCCCAAGTCTTCGAAGGGGGTGAAGGATCACTGAAAGTCAGGTTCGGATACTTTGAGTGATCCTTCAAGCCGCGAGACAAAAAGAGCGGCTTTCAGGATGACACTTCCGCCACTGCGATCAAGAATTACGGTGTTCCCCCCATCGTCGTCCATCTTCCGTCGAGCTTGGGTTCGAGAGGCGAGTGCTCGCGGATGTATTCGATGACCGCATCGCGCATGTAGGTGCCGCTTTCCACCGCCGCCTGATCGCGCAGCGGCATGAGCTTTTCCATGCCGGAATTGCCTTCGAGAAGGTAATCGGTGGTGACAAGGCGATAGGACGAGTCAGGCGCATAGGGCTTGCCGCCGATTTCGAGCAGGACGATGCGCTCGCCTTGGGGCTTCGAGCGATCCACCTTGACCTTCATGCCGCCCACGTAGAGTCCGCTGCCGCCGTAGGCCACTTTGTCCTCCAAGAGGTCTTTGAGGAAGCCGCCGCTGATGGTGACCGCGGCCAGCGTGTTGTCGAAGGGGATCACGTTGAAGACGTCACCGGGCGTAATGATGCCCGCCGGCAAATCAGTGCGCACGCCACCCTTGTTGGTGATGGCGAGGTCGCCGTGCAGTTTCCAGAGCATGGCGTCGCAGATGAGATTGCCGAGCAGCGACTCGTTCTCGCCGGTGCGGGTGACGGGATAGACGGCCTCGGCGATGCGCTCGTTGTAGCCCGTTTCCACGCGGGCCTTGGCCGTGTCAATGGACTCGGCGACTTTGCGGTCGCGGGGAAAGCGGTCGGAGAGCAAGGTGATGAGCGTGCCGTCCTCGGCGAACGGTTTCCAGCCCACGAGTTTTTTGGTCTGCCGGTTGAACTCGAACTCCACGCAGAGCAAGTTGGTGCCGCGCCCGTAGCCCTGGAAGCAGGGCGTGTGATTCACCGGGTCCACCCACGGCTCTTGATAGCCGACGTGAATGTCGCCGCAGAACATGATGTCAATCCCCGGCACGCGCCGCACAAGTTCCATGGCATTTTTCACATAGTCGGAATTCCAGCCCGCTTGCTCGCGTTTCTCGACGTCGTCCCACGCTTCCCAGCGGTCGTAGGGCAGACCGAGATGGCTGGCGGCAATGACGATGTCCACGCCCATCTGCCGCAGGGAATCGCGATACGCGGCCAGCGCGGGCACTTCCGGCGCGAAGTAGAGATTCCTGATGTTCTCGGCGAAGGCCGCCCGCACGGTGCCGGCGGTGGTAATACCGATGATGCCCACCTTGAAATCGCCGTAGTCCTTGATGAGATAGGGCCGCGCAAAGAGTTTTCGCGTTCCGCCGGTGGTGTCATAGACGTTGGCCGAGAGCGTGGCGAATTCGGACTGACGCATGAGCGCTTCGGGTACGTCGCGGCCCAGATCGAATTCATGGTTGCCCAGCACCCACGCGTCGTAGCCCATTTCGTTCATGGCGCGCATCACCGCTTCGCCGCGGGTCTTGCTGCCCACCAGCGTGCCTTGAAAGATGTCGCCGGTGTCCAGCAGCAGGAAGCCGGCATGCTTGTCGCGCGCGTACTGGCGGAGCTGATTAATGAGCCGCATGGCCGAGGCCGCGCCGCCGAGCTGCGGCGGATGCTCGGGATTCATGAAGGTGGCCTCGCTCGAATCCACGCCGCCGTGCACGTCGTTGCCGTGGCAGACCACCAAAGGCCACGTGTCATTCGCTTGTGCGGCGAACGCACACAGGAGCGCCGCCAAGAGGCAGAGGAAAAACTTAATCATGGGTTATTCCGTTCATCAATCTAATCGCGGCGGTGAATCTCCAGATTCGCCCCGCCGGGAGCTGTCCGGTTCCGGGCACCCGGGGACGGGTGCCTCGGCGAACACCTGCGGGCCCTCCGCGGTGGGGGTCTGTGCCTATAGTTCGTACTTGAGCGTGAGCAGCAGGCGGAATTGAGCCACCTCCACGCGGTCGCTGTCCAGGCGGTCGGTGTCGCCGAAGAGCGACTGCGGGAAGAGATCGGGCGAGATGTAATTGATGCGGCCGAACTCGATGCCCACGTCCTGACTGAATCGCCCCTGATGGAAGCCGATGCCGGCGGTGAAGATCGAGCCGGCGCGGTTCTTGTCTTCGGGCGAGGTGGCGTACACGAAGCCCACGCGCGCGGGCGCGCCGGGAACAATTTCCTGTTCGGCTCCGGCGCGAATCTCGAAGGTGTCGTCATAAACATCCGACACGCGGCTGTAGGTGTGAACTTCGCCTTCCAAGAGCAGCAGCGGACGGAATTCGCTCTGCGGGCGATACTGCACACCCACCGCATAGTGCGCGGGATAGCTGACCGTGACCGTGCCTTCGGCGGTGGTCTCAGTGATGCCGGTGCGCAGCGTTCCCGTCTGTTTGAACTTGAAATCACCGGCGGGCAGCAGCGCCCTCGCCCCCACCGTGACGCGCGGATTGACCTCGTAGGTGCCTCCCACCGCCAGCTCGGAGGGCACACCGTCGGGCCGGTAGCGCACACGGTTCACGATGTTGTTCGAATCGGGATTGAGGTAGATGTCGTCGTAGTACGTGCCCTTCACATACACCCAATCGCCGAAGAGGCCGTTCCAAGAAAAGCCGAGAGCCAAAGGTCCGTGCATCTGAGCGGCGGCTCCCACCGAAAAGGAGCGCAAGTCGCCGCTCACGGAGAGCCGGTTCTGGCCCAGGCGGCGGTCCTGAATGCCGCCCGACGAGTAGCGGTCGCGGACCTCTTCCAGATAGCGATAATCGAAGTTGTAAGCCGAGAAACTGCCCACGGCGAGCACCAGAGATTTCAGCATCTCGTTGGGCATGCTCCACGACAGCCCGCAGTTGAATTTGGAAAAGAGGTTGTCATTGACGGCGTAGTTGTTGTAGCCGAGCACACCGTCGAACGCATCATAAAAGGGATACTTGCGCACTTCCTTGATGCGCGTCAGGTCGGCCCCGCCTTCGAAGCGAAACTGCGTGTTTTGCGCGGCGAGGGTGGCGGGGTTGCCCGTCAGGGCCGCGGCTCCGCTCTGACTGATAACGAAGGTGTGCCCGAGGCTCAGGCTGCGCGCCGAAAACGCTCCGGGACGCGCGCCCACCTGCGGATCGGGCGAGAGCGGCTCGCCGCACACGGCTCCGGCGAGTAGCGCCGAAGCAAGAAGAATGAGAAGAGTTCGCATGGGATTATCCTAAAGAAAGATTGTCTTTGCTGGGTTGCGGCGCACGGCCTGTGCGCGGCTACGCCATCGGCTCAGTCAAGCGCCGCACCTGTCGGTACCAACGGACGGAAGGAACGATGAAGACCAGCGGGAGGAAGACCGCCACCCACGGCAGCTTGCCGCGGTTCATTTCCTGAACGTAGATTCTATCCAGTGACGATTGATAATACTCCACCTTCCGGCCGTCGTGAAGATCTTCGATGTGGCGAAAACTCGTGGTATCGAGATTCGGACTGGTGAAGATAATCCGGTCATCGCTGTAAACTCGAATGCCGGTGATAAACTTCTTTAGATCACTCCTCGGAAGCGCTATGAAATCGCCTAATTGCGTCGCGGGATGGTCAAGAGACAGCCATGTGCCGCGCGGAACCTCAAGCATCTTGAAGAAGGCGGGCCAGCTGTCTCGCGTCCTGAATGCCACTCCCCACCGTAGGTTGTCGTCCGCCCTTCCTACCATTAAAACACGATAACCGGGCTGCAATGTGTCCGGCCGCACGCTCCAGTGGCTGGCTTCCATCCGGCCGAGGCGGTCGGGATGGTCGCGGTTGCCTTGCACCTTCTCCGCGGCAAAGCTCTGTTTCACCAAACTCATTCCCGCCTGAAGGGTGTCCGGCTCGCAAACCCACGTCAGTTGCTTGCCGTCACGGATGAACACGGCCGCTTCCTGCCCGAGGGCCGTCTGGATACTGTCGGCCCAAGCGGCGCGCTCATCGGCGCAGGCAGGCGGAGGAAAAGTCACCAGCACATTGGGGCGGTTCATGAAAAAACGAGAGAACTCCTGATTGAGAAGAGCCGCGCGGTCAAGGAGAGCATGCGTGCTGAAATTCTCCTTCAGCGACCCCGGCACCAAGCGACTCAACAGGGAAAGCCCGCTCAGCACCACAAGTACGGGAACATGAACCCAAAACCGCCGCGTGGCCCGCTTGCGGATTTTCGCTTTGGTTGGCTCATCCATGCGACCTCCCCACGCGTTCTGTTTATGGCTCGCCGCGAGTGGGTGCCCTCACCCCTCGCGCGGTCTTGCACTGCCGTGTGCCGCTACGAGGCCATTTTCGCCAGTGCCACGGCGCGCTGGGAGATGTCCTCGATGGGAGTTTCGATGCCGTGGAACTCGATTTTCTTGAACAGATCGGGGGACTCGGATTTCGCCTGCCCGAATATTTTGACGCCCTCTTCCCATTTGTTGCCGGTCATGCGCACCACCATCGGTTTGGAAAGGCCGTGCTCGCGCAGGAACTGAACAACCCCCTTGGCGAAATCGTCGCAGCGCGAGATGCCGCCGAAACGCGCGCCGAAAATCACCTTCACGTTGGGATTCTCGTCGAGCAGGACGAGCATCTTAGCGATGCGCTCGGGAGAGGGGCCGCCGCCGCTGTCCATGAAGTTCGCGGGTTTGCCGCCGTAATAATGAATGAAATCGTTGCCGAGAATGCCGAAGCCCGCGCCGCCGGGAAACATACCGATGTCGCCGTCGAGATCCACGTAGGGAATTCCCCACTCGCGCGCGGTTTTTTCGCGCGCCGTGAGTTCGCCCTCTTCGTGCCGCACGCTGATGCCCATTTCGGCAACCTCGGGATGACGGAAGAGCGCGTCGTCATCGAGAGCGATGCGCGCGTCGGCGGCCAGCCATTTGCCGTCCTTCGTGCGCACCAACGGATTAATCTCTACAACTTTTGCGTCGAGTTTCTTGAAGAGATTGAAGAGTCGGACGGCAATCGGTGCGACTTCTTTGAGATCGTTTCCGGAAAGACCGAGCCGCTTGGCCATTTCGATGCCGTGATAGCTATAAATCGGCTCGTCAATCTCGAACGGCATTTTCACGATTTTCCCGGGAGCGTTCTTCGCCGTTTCTTCGATCTCCACGCCGCCTTCCGCGCAGCCGATGAGAACAAGTTTGTAGTTGGCGCGGTCAATGGTCACGCCGAGATAGATTTCCTTTTCGATCTCGAGCGCAGGTTCGATCAGGAGCTTCTGAACGGGATAACCCTTGATCGTGAGTGCAAGAATCTGCGCGGCGAGTGATTTCACCTCGGCTTCGTTCTTGGCGATCTTCACGCCGCCGGCCTTGCCGCGTCCGCCGGTGAGAATCTGCGCCTTGATGACGACCGGAAAACCGATCTCGCTTGCGGCTTTGGCGGCGTCATCGGCCGTCGTCACCACTTTCCCCTGCGAGACCGGGATCTTGTGCTTGCCGAAAAAAACTTTGCCTTCGTGTTCGTAGAGTCTCATCGCAGGATTCGCTGTGTTGTACGCATCTATCCGTTCGGCCCGGTGCGCGCGGTTTTGGATTCGCCGTTCGATGGTGCAACAGGGTTGGAGCGAATGTCCATCCGGTAGATTATCCCGTCCGAAAGCCGCACCAATGGCTGCAAAGCAAACCACTCAGCAAGGCGGCTCAAGGCGTGAATCGCCCGGCCCTCGCTGGCCTGATCGAACCAGATTAGGTGTGCCGTCCGGCTCCCGCCCCATCGCTCGATGGCTCTCGGATAGGATTCCATGGCTTCCGGACTCAGCGCCGCCGTGCGATTCAACCGCACGTAGATCGCTTCAGGATGATTGCTGAAAACCGGTTGCGGCAGATCATGGTCCGTCAACCATTGGAGGGTCGCCGACTGACTCCAGCGGGCGTTGTCATATGGTGATGATCCGTGCGCGTTCCATTCCGCAACGTGCCGCAGCGTCCAAGCCGCCGGATAGATCAACCAGAGACAAATGACGACGCTATACACGCGACCCATTCGACGCGGGCTGAACCACGTCGGGGCACGTGAAGCCGCCGCATTCTCAAGCGAATGGATCAGAACATAGATGAACGGGACGTAGGCCGGAGACAGCAGCCGTTCGTCCACGGCTTCTGTTCTGGTCATCAAAGCAATCCCCGCCACAAAAGAGCAATAGACAATAGTCCACAGTACCATGACCTTGCCGACGATTTCCGGCACCGGAGCGGGTGAGCCCTGATGGACTCCTTTTCGCAGGCTGAGCCAGAAGACGAGAATGACCAAGCCGGCAAGGGCAATGGCTCGCAGAAGCGTGGGCACAACGTGCGGAATGAACCATGTGCTCAGGGTATCCGTGAGCTGAATCGCGACGGTGCCTGGCGAGACGAGTCTGGCCGCCCGCTCTCCGGCCAATGTGCCCGTCAGCAGAACGTTGCGCACGGTCCAGAGCGCCAGTGGCAACAGAGCAATGGTCGAAGTCAGGGCGGCATCGCGGATCCTCTGCCTCGCGGTTCTCCCCGACCACAGCAGCAGGGCAATGGCCACGGCCGCGACCAAAGAGAATCCCGCCAAACGCTGCAAAGCCGCCAAAGCGCAAAGGGCGATTACCAGAGCCAGCCAAAACCACGCGTTCTGCTGAAGGAAACGAATCAGCGCCGCCAGCGCCGCCAGAACCAAGAGAACAAAGAGCGGTTCGCTCCACGCCATGACGTGAATCGAGAGCAGAGGGTAGGATGCCACCACGGCTCCACAAAAGACCCCATAGGACACCCGCCGGGAGAAGCCGTGCCGAAACACGCGGGCGGCGACAAGAATGATCGCGCCGAACGTCAGGGCATTCAGCCAGCGAACGGCTGCCGGTAGTTGCGCACCCGTCAAGCGCAGCACCGCCAGAATGGACGGATACAGCGGCGGCCAGTCTGCGTAGGGCCGGCCATCCCAGAGAGTGAACCCGTTTCCCCGCGCGAGGGACTGGGCGGTAGAGAGATAAGCCACCGAATCCGCCGATTGGCCAACCCCGTGAGGCGCCGTGCTCAGAAGCACAAGCACGATACCCACACCCACCAACAGGAGGACAAGCACGTTGAGCCGCAGCAAACTTGACAAGTTCTTCTCGAAGTGCAACCCGACATCCTGAGCGGACGCACCGACAGGTACGCGCGCTACAGCTTCTCCTCCACCGAGCGGATTTTGTCTTCCATGCGGACGACTTTATCGCGGCGGTCGTCAATCTTGATGACCGTGCCCACGCGCTTGGCACCCATCGCAAACACCGCTTCCTGCATTTTGCGGATGATCTCGAAGCACACGTCCAGATCGCCTTCGAGCGTGGTGAACATGGGATCGAGGCGGTATTTCACGCGACTGTCTTCACGTAGCACTTTTTGCATGGCGGCCACGTATTTCGACAGGCTGGTGCCCACATCCGAGGGGGCGATGGATACGGCAACAATCGCCATAAGGGATATCCGCAGTTAGAATGATGGCGGACGCAGTCTTGTGTTACCAAGGAGGGTCCTTCACCAACAACCCAAGCAGGACACCGACAATAAGAAAAATAAGCTTCACGATAAGTTGATCGCGGTTTCTTCGCCAGAAAGAAGGAGTCTCGTGTGATTTCGACAAGACAATAGTGCAGTATGATTTGACTCTATAGAAATAAACAGGTGTAAGCCATAATAACATCAGCAAGATTAGGAAAACAAAAACATACTTTGAAGTCTTTAAGTCACTGATGAACCATGGTATAATGCTGCTTGCTATTATTAGCGCCCATAAAACGCGAATACTAAATATTGAATGTACTATTTTCCGATAGCATGGTTTCAATGCACATTGAATCTCCGAAGTAATCCCATGCGAAATAATGTCATCTTCGTTCGCCCAGATATGCGCTTCCATCGGCGAGAAATCCACTGACACGTATGGATCTGAAATTCTGAACGTTAGCTGCTGAATCACTCCATTGACATTCTCGCAGAGATCGTCAACACTATCATACTCGCAATCCAAATGCCTAATATTGACGTCTCTCCTGCCGTCCATGGAAAGAATTCCAAAGACCTTTTCTAAATGCTCTCGGTACACTTTCAATATTGGGAGGTTGTGTCGGAGAGACTGTGCTATTTTCTTCATGGGAAATCCTGCGAAAAACAAATAGTGCACAAGAACTTCGATAGTGATATGATTGAATATTCTCGGCGCAGTGCGAAAAAGGACATCGCCTCTGGTTTTCTACTCTACTACGGGCGGCTTCTGGCCGTCCATCGAAGGACACAGAGCGAAATCAGTCCTCGTCGTCGTCCGTATGCGGCGGTATCACATATCCGGGACGCAATTCCTGATGACTGATTTTGCCGCCGAGCTGGCCCGCGCGGACGAAAAAGCCCAGGGTGATGACCGCGATCACCAGCACGCCGATGGTGAGCGAAGCTTTGCATTCTTTCTTTTTCGCCAAGCGATACAAGGCTGCGAGCGCGGCGACCCCGGTGATCCACACAAAGATGAGCGCGATGAGCGCCGCCGCCTTGTGCGCCTCGGAAAGTTCTTCATGGAAATAGGGCAAACCCTTCAGCACTTCCGAAGCGGGTTCGCCGGTGAAGAACGTCGGCACGGCCAGCAGCGCGGAAAGAATGAACATCAGAAAGCTCGCCCGCACCACCTCGCAGCTCTTGCGCGTGAGACCGTAGAGCAGAATCAAGATGCCGAATCCGGTGCCCATGATCGGCGCGTGATTCAAGACCAAATGGACATGAGCGAAATTCATGGCGGATATCGTTGTGGTTTGTGAGACGGGTATGTGACCCGCTTTTTGCTCTGATTATCTTCTGGGAAGGTGGCCCAGAGGAAAGTTGAAATGGATTTCGTACACACAGCCGTAATCGCTGCCGATCATGAGTCCCAAACCACCTCCCATCAGCAACCCCGTCGCTCCGCCGAACGCGAGACCATTCAGCACATGGTGATGATGATGAGTATCCCATCCGCCGTAATCCCAAACTCCCGTACTGTCCGGCGGATCACTGTAGACATATTTGGGTTCGGGAATCATCGCACCGATGAAAGCTCCCAGGCCTGCTCCCACAAGCGCACCGGCGACCATGCCGTTGGTCAACCCGTGGATTCGTCCCCGCTGTGCATCACGAACAACGATCTTTTTGATTTGCTCGTTAGCGAGAGCGGCGCGGCCGCCCGACGAGGAATCATGAATGAAGGTGGACAAGGACGTAATTCGAATGCTGTCCGCGCGGATTTCCTCCCCGTCACGCGTCGCAACCACCCCCCGATGGGCGCTGATGCGGGCATTGATCTGGTTCAAATCGCGCTCAGGCGACTCCGGTGTTACCGTGAAGACCTGTGCGCAACCGCACATCAGCAGCGCGAAAGCAGTCAGACATCCTGCGGTTTTCATAGTACCCTCCCCTCACGAGCGGCTGGAATTGCGGGAAACTCTCAAGTCTCAAGTCTCACGTCTCAAATCTTCCTTCATCCCTCATCCCTCCGCCCTCATCCCTACACACCGATGGTCTTCGCCTTATCTTCGTAGCCCTTGCGTCCCATCAGGCCGTAGGTGAGGAGTTTGCCGTGCTCCACGCCGGGCTGATCGAAGGGATTGACGTGGTAGAGCGCGCCGGCGATGGTGGTGGCGATCTCGATCAGCATGCAGAATTCGCCCACGCCGTGCGCGTTGAGTTCGGGGAAGGTGATGGTCAGCGAAGGCCGCTCCTGCCTTGATAGGGCCTCGCGTGTGGCGGTGAACTCGGCGGCCATGAGTTTATTTATTGTCTGCCCGCCGAGGTAGTTCAGAGAGGAGACATCGTCGTAGAGCCTGGGCAGCGGAAGCTCGGTGCGGAATTTTTTCGCTTCGAGGAAAACGAAGACCTTGTCGAAGGGGCCTTCAATGTAAAGCTGCACCTGCGAGTGCTGATCGGTCGTGCCCAATGCCTTCACCGGAGTCGGGCCGACGTTCACTTTCTGCCCGTCGAGGTCCACCGCCTTGCCCAAAGATTCGGCCCAAATCTGCCGGAACCAGTCGGCCAGCAAGTAAAGCGAGTTCGCGTAAGCCATCATCACCTGAATGGGCTTTTTGCGCTCGCTGTCGAAAAGATAGAGCATGCCGGCAAGCTGCGCCACTTTGCACCGAGAACGTGCTGCAAGCGGTCGAAAATGAGAAGACTCGCGGCGGCGGTTTCGGCGGTTGCTCCGCTCTTGGAGATGATGTTGAACACCGTTTCGCGCGGATCGCAGAACCCAAAGAGCGCAGCGGCGAAATCGGGGTCCACGTTGTCGAGCGTGAAGAAGCGGGGCCGCCCGCCGCGCCGCTCAGCAGGCAAAAGATTGTGCAGCGGATGGGACAGCGCTCCGAAAAGTGCCGCCGGACCCAGAGCCGATCCGCCAATTCCCGCCAACAGGAAATTCTGCATCCCCGAGAAGCGCGCGGCCATCGAGCGGCAGGAGTCCACCATCTTCCGATCAGACGGTAAATCCAGAAACGGCAAATCGCCCACCCGCCTGCGCTCCCGAATCGAGGTCAGAGCATCCAAGAGCCGCGGCCCGATCTTCTCGATCTCGCGCGGCGAGAGTCCGTGCTTGCCGGCCTTGTCGGAAAAAGCGTGATCGGTGGAAAGAGTCAGCATGGAAGAAAATGAGAAAAGAGAAAACCGATTTTGCTGTCATCCTGAACCCGGTCTTCCGGGTGAAGGATCACTAAGGGTTGGCGGTCTTGACTTTCAGTGATTCTTCAGCCCGAAGACGAGCTTCAGAATGACAGAAGAGTGCGCCATTGCCGGTCGGGAGACCGACAACGGCGAACCCGTGTCGTCGCCGCGAGAGGATTCCGGGCACCCGAGGACGGGTGCCTCGGCGAACGGCAAAGGATGCGGTGGAACTTAGCTTTTTAATATACGAATCGTTATGAATCCTTTCAACCGCTCAAGATCCGTTTTCACTCTGAAAACGGCTATCGGGAGAGGGCCTCTGTTGCTTCATCCCTCCTCCTTCATCCCTCATCCCTTCTTGGGGCGGGTCTGAGACGTTGGAGCGGGGTTTGCACAGAGGGAAAGCGCTGTGGCGGGTATTCGCTGATGGTGAAAAACTAAGGACTTGCAGGTCGAAATCGCTTGACAAACTGGAAAAAGTTTCCTAATTTCCAGTGTTTCCACGGGAGCAGGCTTCATAGCAAGTTCGCTAAGCCGTTTGTGCCTTCAGGTAGAGACCGCAGCCTCACGCCAGCGCCGCCCTTGTGCGGCGGCGGCAAGGTAGTCTACACGAGCAGTTGCACAGACCGCCCAAGCGAGCTTTTGTTTTGTCCCTCAAGGCCATGCCGTTTTCTTATCGCAAGATTATAATAGTTCTGAGCTTAGCTCTGCTGATCGGCAGCGGCTATGCGCAGCTTGCCAAGCGCGACGAAGCCCGGAAGCGGGCCGTTTCCGCAAGCACGAAGCCGGCATTGGAAAAGGCTCAAACCAAACTTGTGAAGCACGAAGACGGCCGGCTCTCGGTCGAGTTCGTGTGCCCTGACATCGGCATCGAACGCGACAGCGCGACCGGCCGCATTACCGGTCTGGACATGGCGGGGGCCGATGTCTCCTATCAGACGGGAGTTCCCCGCCTGCCGACGCTGACTCAGCTTCTCGATTGCCTGCCGGGGCGGGTCGCGGTGGAAGTGGTGGAGGTTGAATCCGAAGACCTCGCACCGGGGGCCATGCTGGCCATGCCCGAGGATGTGCCGGTGGATCGGCCTCCCTCGGACGAGGGCGAGCCTTATGGGAGCCGGGAGTCGCTGGACGAGGGTGGATGGCCTCTCAGCTGGCAGGAGCGCTGCGCCATGACTCCTCTCAAGCAGGGCTTCTGGCCGCCGGAGGTGGTCAGCGTGCAGGATGCGGGAGTGTTTCGCGGGCACCGGCTGATCTCGCTGCGCTTCAATCCGGTGCAGGTGGATGCGGCACGAGGCCTCGCGCGGGTGATCCGCCGGGCGCGGGTGCAGGTAACCATGCCGCGCGGGGAAAGCGCTCAGAACCGTTTGGCGGATCGTCCGCAGGAAACTCGGCTGGTGCAGTCGCTGCTCGGACCGATGAAGGAAACGGCCCTGCCCACGCGCATGGTGGAAGCGTTCGGCGGGGATCGCGGTGGGCGTAGCACGGTGGACGCCGTCGGCGGCCGCTGGAAGCTGATCGTCAGCGAAACGGGAATCGTGCGCGTGAGCGGCGAGGCCCTGCGCACCGCCGGCTGCCCCATCGAGCAGATCACGCCCTACGACACTCACATCAAGAACCGTGGGCGGGAGATTCCCATTTATCTGACGGGCGAGACCGACGGCCGGCTGGATGAGTACGACTATCTGGACTTCTACGGCGAGAAAAATGCTCGCACCTATCAGTCGTATATGCCGAGCCTCTACTCCGATCCGTGGACCGAGGAGAACGTTTACTGGCTGTCATGGGGCGACGGTGTGCACGGCCTGCGGCTGGGCGAAGAGGACGGCACTTACAATCCAGAGTTGCCGTCGCAGAACGTGACCTACGTGCGCAACGTTGTCCACTTCGAAAAGGACTTGAAGTTCGACCGTCTGTCGCAGCGGGCTTTGGAGTGGGGCTCGCGCGCGCAGACGGTGGGGCCGCTGGGCCTGTATGACGATCACTGGTTTTGGGGCGACCGCATAGACGCGATGACGACGCGCGACTTTGGGGTGTCTCTCACCTATCCGGAGCCGCGCTCGGCCTCCGGCGTGATCATTCGGGCGGCGCTGCAAGGGCTGACCGGCGGGGGCTCGTCGGGGCATCATCGCGCCATCGTCCGTCTCAACGGTCAAACGGCACCGGGACTGTCCATCGGCAAGATCAGCGCGTTCGACCAGAACACGGCCTGGACGGGACAGGCGGCGGTGATTCTTCAGAACACGGTTTCGGATACGGTGACGCCGCCGATCATCAACGAGGATCTGCTGATCGGGAACAACACCATCTCGGTCTTTCTTCCGGGCGACGGATTATCGGGCCGCATTGACAAGGTTTACGCCAACTGGTTCGAGGTGGAATACGACCGGCAGTTGCGGGCTTCCGGATCGGGTTTTGTCCAGTTCCGTTTTGACACCACCCGCGGCGCCATCTTCTCGTTCGACGTGCGCGGTTTCGGCTACGGCGCCGTCAACGTGTGGAAGCTGGGCCGGTCGCGGCTCACCAACCTCGCCACGCGGCTGATACATCCGGCGGACGAGGGCCTCTCGTATTCGGTGCGGTTTCAGCTCCCCAGCGACGGGGCCTATGACGTTCTGGTTTTCGACCAGCGTTACGCGCATCCTCCGGCCGCCATTCTGCCCGAGACATCCACCCGCGACTTGCGCACGATGAACGGCGTCGAATACCTGCTGATTTATCACGACAGTTTTGCGGGGGATTTGTGGCTGGCGCGGCTCGACAGCCTGCGGCGGGCCAGTTTCTACGGTTTGGCCGACTCGTTTCGCGTGTCCGAAATTTATGAGCAGTTCAACGACGGCATCGAGAATCCGGAGGCCATCCGCCGCTTCATTCAATATGCTTACGAGAACTGGCGGGTGCGTCCCAGCCACGCCTGTTTGGTGGGCGACGCCATGCTCCTCATGCGCGGGTACCGGCCGGGCAATCTGATCCCCAGCCTCTATCCGCCCACGCTGAATTTCGGCATTGCGGCGACGGACATGATGTTCGGCGCGGTGTCCGGGCCGCCGTGGGACGTCATTCCCGACGTGGCGGTGGGCCGCATCTCCTGTCGCTCCTCGCTTGAGCTGCAGACCTACGTGGAGAAGCTTCTGCGCTACGAGGATCCGCAGCTCTCGGCCTACAACACTCTTTTTCACGCCACCGCACTCTTCATTTCCGACGGCAACGACGGTCAGTTCAACTTCGAGTTGGATTTCACGGAGCCGTCCATTCGACTTTTGCCTCCGGCCGTGAATGTGGTGCGGATATCCGTGGACAGCACGGGTTTGCAGTCCACCACCGCCCTTCGCGACGCCTTCCGCAACGGGGCGGTCATCGCCAACTACAACGGCCACGGCGGCGGCGGCGTGTGGAGCGGCCACAAGCTGATGGACGTGCCCGGCGTGCCGCTGCTCAACAACAGCCGCACCTATCCGTTCATTTCCAATTTCACCTGCTACGTGGGGGCCTTCGACGATCAAAGTCAAGCCGACGTTCTGGGCGAAGCCTTTCTCTTTGCGCGCAACAGCCGCGGCGATCCGGTGGGGGCCATCGGTTTCTACAGTCCGTCGGGGGTGGGCTGGGTCGAGGCCGGCAAGGCGATGCAGTGGAAGCTGTTTGACTTTATCATGGATCCGCCCGGCCTGACGCAGGGTGAAGTGGTGCAGTTCAACAAGGCGCGCTATTGGGGAGCCTACTATACAGCCGACCTGTGGGCAACGAGCTACTTTTCGCAACTGGCGACCATGAACCTGTTGGGCGATCCCGGCTTGCGCCTGACCATTCCGCAGCAGACGTGCCAGACCTTTGCGGCCGACACGAACGTGGTGAGTTCCGGCGACACCATGCGCATTAGCGGCACGCTGCCCTGGACGCCGGCGGGGGTGGCGGATGTCTATCTGCTGCCGTTCAGCGGCGAGTCTTTTGATTATAGCGTTCAGGGGGGGTTTGATTCGTCGCGGATGGAGTCGGTCTACGTGGTGGACAAGAAGTTCCGGCGCAGCAAGGTGCCGGCATTTGATCCCAACGAAGTGCTGGCCTTTCCGGTGACGAGTGACACCTTCGAGAACCTGCCGGTGCAGGTGAGGGGACTGGCCACTCCGCAGGGCAATCTGGTGATCTACGCGGTGGATCCGGGCCGCGCGCCCTCGGAAGGCGATCCCGGGGCGCCAGCGCGCGACGCCATCGGCTCGCTGCCGATCTTTTTGGCCGACAGTCTCGACCGGGTGGCGATCTTCGACGTGCACACCACGCCCTATGACGTGATCTACAGCGATTCCACCTTCCGCATTCAGGCGCAGATCGTGCATCGCGACGGCGTGGAGCGGGTGCGCATCCGCGGCGTGTTCCGTCCGCCGCAAGGTCCGGTGGTGCTGGACACGATGGCCATGGAGCCAATCGTGCCCGGGGAGTGGCAGACTCCGCTGCTCGGACCGCACCGGGTGTTAGGCGGCAGCTACCGCGTGCAGTTTCAGGTGAAGCCGTTCGGCGGCGAAGTGG
>JAPKYT010000094.1 GCA_026394155.1 bacterium
GATTTCGATGGCCAAATAGCGCAGATAGCCGACCACCGCGGGGCGCAGCGCGTTAGAGGTCGTCAAATTCTCAATCGGCTGATTCACGGTGGTGGAGGTAATCGACAACACCGAGCCGTCGTGCTGCTCGATCATGCGCGGCACGATAAGACGGCAGAGGCGCACCACCGAGAGAAACACAGAATCGAAAGCCTGTTGCCACTGATCGTCGCTGATGGCCAGTGGCGGCCCCGCCGGCGGTCCCCCGCAATTGGTGACCAGTCCGTCAATCCGTCCGAAGGCCGCATACGTTTCTCGAACCAGCTCTTCGATATCCGCCGGATTGCGCAGGTCGGCCACCGTGGTCTGAAAGTTCTCCAGCTTCTCGCTCCACAACTTCTGCGCGGCGTCGGCCAAACGGCCCGCATTGGAACTCGAGAGCATCACGCGCGCGCCTTCGACGAGCAATTCACGCGCGATGCTGAATCCCAGCCCCTTGGAAGCGGCGGTGACGAGAAAGCTGCGACCGGAAAGATCGAGATTCAAAAGGTGGCCTTGGCGGTGATCTTGATGACGATGGCGGCGGCGCTGTCGGGAGAGACGGTCACGGCGCCCTGCACTCCCTCGCCGTTCCAGCCGTTGTAGTACCAGCCGCCTCTCTCTTCCACGAACACGCTGTAGGTTCCGGGCGGCACGGCGAGAAAGAAGCGGCCGGAAGAGTCGCAGACCGTTTCGGCGATCAGCGGAGTGTTCACCGTGTCGCGGCGAGCCTGCGCCAGACCCTGCGCTTTGAGGCGCACCGGCTCATGCGCGCGCACGCGGCGTCCCGCGCCGGGGGTGATGGTGCCGCCGGAGTGACTGGGCGCAATCATCGGCATGAAGTTGCCTTCCCAGATTTCAACGCTCCCGCGAATCCCACTGGCGGGCAAAGCGGAGGGCGAGGCAGTTTTTTGCGCCGGCGCTTCCTTACGGCCCATGGAGAGCGCGACCACCGTCAAGGAGAGCACGAAGACGACGGGAATCAGGCGGCCCGTCAGGCCGAGGCTACCGCAGGTCCTTGATCCGCAACTGCACCGACTTGCGCCCATTGTATTCGTTTTCCTCCACGGCGTAGACCATTTCAATGGTCCGGCTGCCGTTGTTCACGCGGCCGAGGTACTGGCCGAGGTTGAAACCGATGGCGTCGAAGCTCACACCGCCCTGACCGGCGCGGAACTTGAGATGATTCGATCCCACGATGCGCGGCACGTCGAGGACTTCCAGCCCGCGCGAAAAGAAGTTGGGGCGGTTGTTCTTCGGACCGAAGGGAGCGAAGCGCTTGAGCGAGCCCACTACTTCGCCGGTGATTTCGTCCAGCGAGATTTCGCTTTCGATCTTGATCTTGGGCACGAGATCCTCCTCGGGAATGATCTCGCGGCAGACTTGCTCGAAGCGCTCTTTGAAGGCCGGGATATTTTCGGCGGCGATGGTCAGGCCGGCGGCATATTTGTGGCCGCCGAACTGCAGCAGCAGATCGGAACACGCCTTGAGGGCTTGATAGATGTCGAACTTGGCGATGGCGCGCGCCGAGCCCTTGCCCTGCCCGTTTTCGATGGTAATCATCACCGTGGGGCGGTAGTAGCGCTCGATAAGGCGCGAGGCCACGATGCCGATCACGCCCGGATGCCATCCCTCGCGGGAGAGCACAATGGAGCGGGCATCGAACGGGTCCATGGTCCGTTCGATTTCCGCCAACGCTTCCTCCAGCGTGGTGTTGTCAATGTCCTTGCGGCGGCGATTTTCCTCTTCGAGCACGCCCGCCACTTCGCGCGAGAAACTGCGGTCGCGGGTGGTGAGCAGTTTCACCGCGCGCAGCGCGCTGCCCAGCCGTCCCACCGCGTTGATGCGCGGCGCGATGCCGAAGACGATGTCGCCCACCTCGATCTTCCCCGCCTTGATGCCGGCGGTTTCGATCAGCGAGGCCAGACCGACTTCGGGCTGGTTGTTGATCTTCTCCAGACCGAGCTTGACAAAGACGCGGTTCTCGTCCACCAGCGGGACGATGTCGGCCGCGCTGCCGAGCGCCACCAGATCCATGTACTTCTCGGTGTACTCGGCTTCGAGATTGAGGCGCTGGGCGATCCCTTGCGCGATCTTGTAGGCCACGCCCACGCCCGAGAGTTCCTTGAACGGATACTCACAGCCTTCGCGTTTGGGGTCGCACAGGGCCAGAGCTTCGGGCAGGAGATCACCGGGCTCGTGGTGATCGGAAATGATGAGGTCAATGCCGTGCGCGCGGGCGATGCGGGCCTCGGCAATCGAGGTGATGCCGCAATCCACCGACACAATGAGACCGGCACCACCCTTGCCCAGTTCGAGGATGCCGGTTTCCGAAATGCCATAGCCTTCGTTCTGTCGGTTGGGAATGTAAGGTACAACGTCGCCGCCCAGATCCTTGAGGAAAAGATAGAGCATGGAGGCGGCGGTGATGCCGTCCACGTCGTAATCGCCGTAGATGGCGATGCGCTCCCGCCGGCCGAGGGCCTTCACGATTCTCTCCACCGCCGGTTCCATGTCGCGCATGAGAAACGGATCGTGCAGGTGGGTGTTCGACGGATTGAAAAACCGCTCCACCTGTTCGGGGGTCTCGATGCCGCGATTGATCAGAATGCGGGCGATGGTGTAGGGAATTCTCGACTCTCGGCTTAGGCGCTCGATCTCCTCATGGGGCCGGCTCTCCACCAGTTCCCATTTTGGCTGCATGATTTGTCCTGTATGTTAGTCAACGAAAAACTCCGGTGATGTTTCTTCTCTCCCTCCACTTCAGTGGGGGGATAAAAGGGGGGCTCAGCGGGGCGAATCTGGAGATTCGCCGCCGCGACGCAAACGGTGCAAGCCGCGAGTCCGCCGGTAAGCCGAATTCTGTCCCTTCCCAACCGGGCAAGGGGCTTCAGCCCCTTGTGGTCCCAATGCGAAGGTGGCGATCATCTGTCTGGGATGGCCATTGCTGACCACCTCATGCGACCTACCCGCCGCCTCTTGTGCTCCGCGGGCAACGGAGACTGACGGCTTATTTGGTCTTGCTCCGGGCGGGGTTTGCCCTGCCATCACTGTTACCAGTGATGCGGTGCGCTCTTACCGCACCATTTCACCCTTACCGCAACCGAAGACTTGAGACTTGAATTCTGATACTTGAAATGAGACAATCTTGTTCTGTTTTCAAGTCTCACGTCTCAAGTTTCAAGTCTTCGGCTGCCGGCGGTATGTTTTCTGTGGCACTTTCCGTTGCGTCGCCGCACCCGGCCGTTAGCCGGCGCCCTGCCCTGTGGAGTTCGGACTTTCCTCAGATCACTAGGCAACACGCTCCCGCGTGTTGCAACCGTGACCCGCGATCGCCCAGCGGACTCGAAAAACTATGGTGTCTTTTCAATATCGTGGGGACCAATTCGCCTTATCACGCAGGTCTCACCCACAATCCGGAATGTCATGCGGTACTGGTGCGATATCCTCGCTTCCCACACCCCTTTCCAGCCTTTCAACTTCTTGACTCGCAGACTGGGATGACGAAGGTTTTGTGCGAGGCGGTCAAAGGCAAGATCGGCGCGCTGTTGAATGGGATCGGGCAGCCTCGCGTAGTCGTCAAGTGCCTGCCGCGAAAACTCAAGTTTCACGACGTGAACGACGCGATTTTGACTCTTTTCTCAGAAACCTGATGGCTTCCTCTGCAGTATCAAACGGGCCATAGGTTTCACCACGCGCGATGCTCTCCTCGGCTTCCCGTTCCTTTGCTTCCCACTCCTTCTCCGTCCACGGCCGCGTGTTGAAGAACTCGGGCGTCAGCACGATGGTACCGGCTGGAACCTTGCGCGCACGCCTTACCACCGTCACGCGAAACTCATCACCCGTTTTCGCCCCGGCTTCGTCGCAAATCTCCTTTGGCAACGTGACCTGATTCCGGCTGCGCAGCTTGGTTTTTGTTCGGCGAACATGTTCATAAGGCGTTGACATCGTATGTCCTCACATCTCACTCTTGGAGTTCGGACTTTCCTCAGAAACCGTCGCCGTTGTCGCTCTCCCGAGCGGCAATGGCGTGGCCCCCGAGATCGCCCAGCGGACTCGAAACCGGTAGTCAAAATGCGGAATCTGAGGGTCAATCACAGCAGCCTTATTCGCCGCAGGTGTATTACCGACATTGGTGCCCCATAGAACCCCACACGGAACAAGCCGTCGTTGCCAATGTATGTGCTCTCGTCAATGTCCACATTGGTGACATGCTCCTTGCCGTCCTTCCCATGCCATGTGTACACCGTGTCGAAGCTGGACGACTCCCAGTTGTACATCAACGCCGCCTTTGCCCCGTCAACCCATGCGTTGTCGGTCCAAGTGAACTCGACCGTCCTCGGACTGCTGCCCCTTGTGTCGAAGTCATACCAAACCGTTCCCGGACTGTTCCCGGGGCTGACTCGAATCCCATGTTCCCGGTACACGTCACTATATGCCGACACATCCCCCGTACAGCCATCAAACTGATCGCCAGTCCGATCGAGGACGGTGAGTTTCACGACTTGCCTCTTTGAGGAATCTGCGCACTGAGGAACCTCTCCCGCGACGGATTGCGAATTCTCCACAACAATGACAGCAAACAACACCGCGAGCAAAGCAATTCGAGAAAAAACCCTAAGCGTCTTCATGGTTCGTCTCCCCTCTCAGTTTGGGTGTATGAAACCCGTCTGCTTCGAGTGGCGACCGTGCGGTTTCTGGCCACCCCTCAGCTATGGAAGCGAAGAAGAGCATAACGCCGACATCACATCTGTCACGGTCGCGAACGCGTTGTCCGATTGAGCCAACCTTCGAGCACGCAGTATCTCTTCGCCAGGGCAACGTTTCATGTGCGTTTCCTGCATATGGCGCAGTATGCACCGACCTTCACCAAAGATGCCGTGATAGTCGTACCTACCACACCTATCAAGAGGAAAACACCGGAACGCCAGACGATCTGGCCATTCATGTATTCCCTTGCCCTTGCAACGAAGTCGACCGAGCCACCAAAGATCTTCGCGGTCCTTTCGGCAAAAACCGGCGAATCCCGATAATTGATCTCCACAAGAATGACTATAACGGTCAAGAAAGCAAATGCGATACTCAGTCCTACGGGCACCCCCGCGCCCGCTGGCCGTGGGTTAGGCGGCCGCAAGTTTGGCTGGCTGTACCTGCTCAGAACCCAAGTTGTGAAGGACACAAAAATCACATATACGACGACGAGGTAGCGTAGGTTCTCCCACATGCCTTTCGCCACTTCCGTGTTAAGGTCTGGCGCGGTGACCTTGGATGTCAGTGCCATCGTCACGACTGCTGCAGCCGCAGAAAGCGGGAGAACGATCGCCGTACGCGCCATAGCAATACTGGCATTGCCCCACGGCGCCAGTCGCGACAACAGAATGTACAAGATACGGAATAGCAGCACAGCGGCCACACTAAGTATCCCTATCGATAGCGCATCCACGATATGACCGCGACGAGTGACTGCCAAGACCACAACCGTCGATGGGAATACCCAAAGTGAATCTCTGGCTGCACGAACCAGAGCCTCGACGAGAAAGAACTTCTTCCCTTTGGGTTGAGACTTCTTTTTTCGGCGAGGAGGCAAGTCCAAGTACCCAAGCAGCCAGTGAACAACGACAAACGGCAGAAGCAAGAGGAGGAAACGTGCCATGACATGCCACCAAAATGATGAATCGCCGAATACCCAGGAGGTATACTCGGGTTCCTCGAGGGCGAGCCTTGTGTACTGCATCGCGTAGTGTTCGGTCTGGGCGTAGGCGCCAGCGAAGAAGAACAGAGGAATCAAGACAAACACCGCATAAGGCGCAGGCCTAGCCAAGAAATCAACCACGCTCTCTGCCGCCGTCCGCTCTCGTTGCATTGCAGGATCCTCCGATGTTGCGTGGCGTGCTCTGGCCCACTGCCTAGGGCGCTCTTGGATGCCGCCACTGCCAGCAGACTCACTCCGCACGCCACGCGTCTACCTCTTGCCGTCCAGCGCCTCATTCACCAGCTTGTCCGCGTCTGTGTTCTTCTCGCGTACGATGTGCTTGATGCGGAGTTCGAAGGGAACGAGCACTTTCACTTTCTGCACTTTTGCATACAGTTCGCGCAGGCGAGGCTCCTTGATCTTCCACACCCCCGTGATCTGATTGACCACTAACAAACTGTCGCAGTGCACGCGCAAGCGCTTGGCCCCCGTGCGCAGAATCAGCGGATCGGTGGCGCAGCGCTCCAGAAGGTGAATCAGCGCGCGGTACTCGGCCTCGTTGTTGGTGGCATGGCCGATGACCTTGCCCTCTTCAATGAGCACCTTGCCTTTTTCGTCGCGCACGATGACCCCGATGGCAGCGGGGCCCGGATTGCCGCGCGCACCACCGTCAATGTGAGCGATGAGGTCTATTCCCGATTCCGGTCGGGTCACAGACCCGCCTCGGCGGAAAGAACTTCATCCTTCATCCTTCCGCCTTCATCCTTTCTCACGGGACGATGATTCGTCCGCAGGTTTCGCAGAGCACGATGTCCACCTGCTTGCGGATGTTCACCTGCGTCTGGGGCGGAATGACGGCAAAGCAGCCGCCGCACGCACCGTCCATGATGCGGGCCACACCGCGCCCGTCCTTGGCCTTGCGGATGCGCTCATAGTGGGCATAGAGCGGCTTCATCAATCGCACCACCACGTTCTCGCGGCGGTGCAGGAAGCCGCGCTCCTCCACCTCGGTCTCGGCCAGCTTCTCGCGCAGTTCGTCGGCCTTGGCCTTGGTTTCCACCCGCACTTTTTCCAGCCCGGTCGTCCGATCCTCGATCTGCCGCGTCAATTCGGACGTGCGCTGCGTATCGCGGGCGTTGTCCTGCTCGCAGCGGGTGATTTCCTCCTTGACGAAATTGAACTCGGCGGTGATGGCGTCATATTCCCGCGTCGTCTTCACCGCGTAAAGCTGCTGCTGGAATTTCACCAGTCTCTCCTTGGCGCCCCCGAGCTGTTCCGTGCGCTCGACCAGCGCGGCCGTGGTCTTTTCAAGGTCCGCCTTGCGCTGGGCGACATCCGCTTCCATGGCCTGAATCTGCCCCTCTAACTTCTCCACCTCTTCGGGCAAATCCCCGCGCTCCAAAGCGATCTCGCGCAGCCCGTCATCAATTTCCTGAAGCTCGGTGAGGAGTTGCACGGCCTCCCGCACCTTGCTTTCCATTCCCGTCGTTTGCGTCACAATGCCTCGCTATAGTTAGGTCGCGCTCTATGGCAAAAAATAAGGTGTGCCGAACCGCTCGCGCACACCCACGTCACTCGACCCTGCCTCGCATCGTAAGCACAATGCCGCCGCGCTTCATCGGTCGCGCATTGTCCAACCACCGTTTTGAGAGCAGGTACATCGCGTTGTTCATTCCGGGCAGGTCGTGGACGATCGGTGGGCCCACCAGGATTCGAACCTGGGACCGACGGATTATGAGTCCGCTGCTCTACCGCTGAGCTATGAGCCCTTCTCCCGCCGCCGACGATCCAATGTGTGTCGGGCAGAACGGTCCAGCGCGGCGGCCAACCGACAGTTGGATGGCGGGCCGTTCACGCGCGTCAAAGCAGCCGCCACGGCTAATTACTAAAATATACGAAACATCGCCGCATTGTCAAGGGGACGCGAGCCGGAACATGCTCCTTTATCTTATTGATAAATATGGGAATTACACCATCTCATCGGCACGCGCGTCCTCTCATGTCCCCCTATGATGCTACGGCTTTTCGGAGAAGTGGTTCCATGAGACCGCGGAGGATCTCGGGGGACTTCACTGTGAGGCGCAACTCGACCGTCACGAGCGGCAGGTCTGACGCCCAGCGGCGAATGCGCACCCGGTCCTTGGCCGTAGTGAGTACCACTCCGGCACTTGCTTTTTTCGCGGCTTCAGTCACCCTATTCAAATCGGAATCCGAAAAGCGGCAGTGATCCGGGTACAGGCTGTGACCGACAACTTGTATCTCCTTACGAATCAATTGATTGTACAGACGGCTCGGCCGGGCGATGGAGGTCAGAAGCCAGACCTTTGTGGATAAGCCTGTGGATAACTCCGGCGGAAGTTCAATTTCCGAATCGAAGATCACAACTGGCAATGCCGGAATCTCGACTCCGGGAGAAAGACCGGGCGCGCCCTCACCGACCAGCGCCAGTGCATGCGCGCGGCTCAGCGCCCACTGTGGCTCCCGAAGAGGCCCGGCGGGGAGCAGTCGCCCATTTCCAAAGGGAGCGGCCGCATCGAGAACCACCAGATCAAGATCGCGGGCCAGCGCACGATGCTGAAAACCGTCATCGAGAATCAATAGCTTTGCACCCAGAGCCTCGACCGCGAAGCGGGCGGCGTGCGAGCGACGGGCGTGAACCACCACCGCCACTTGCGGAACGGCACGCTTGATGAGAAGCGGCTCGTCGCCGGTGCGCGCATAGTCCATGTCCGGCTCCACCACCACCAATCGGCGATCCGTGCGGCCGTAGCCCCGGCTGAGAACGGCGATGGCATTCGGCTGGGCAAGCCGTGGCTCGCGCGCCGCGATCCAGCGTACGAGCTCAATCACACACGGCGTCTTGCCTGTTCCGCCAACCGTGATATTTCCGACTGAAATAACCGGAACGGAGGGGCGATAGGCTTCGCACACGCAGTGAAACGCCCGGTGTGCGGAGACTCCAGCCCCGTACAACCACGAGAGCGGCACCGTGAGAAAGGCCGGGTGAACGGCGCGATCGAGAGGAAACTCGCCGCTCAGAAGTAGACGCGAATGTAGATCGTTGGATGAAGGTACCATCGGTCGAACCGAAAACCGTGCCGTGGAGTCCAAGCGCCGCTGAAGTTGCGGGACACTTCCATTTCACTTCCCACAGCCCAGCGACTCCATCGCATTTGAAGCTGGGGTTCGCTCTGAACGGCGGTCGTGCCACCGGCCAGGGACCACCAATCCACATAGCCGAGGAACTCGAGGGGCGTGCCGGTGATGGACCAGCCCCAGACGCCGGTGAGTTGCCAGCCCAAATCCGCCCCGAGCTCTTGGCGGCCCAAAGCCTGAACCTCGAAGAACGCGGAACCCAGAGTCAGGTCGGAAACGGCCGCACCGGCCAGCCACGTGCGCGGAATACCCTTGCCGGCACCGGCATCGCCGGACAGCACCCCGTCATTATACTGAAGGCTGAAATTTCCGGCGGCCTTGCCGATTCGCAGCAGGCGCAGGTTGCGGGCAATCTCAAAGTAGCTGCCGGTCTGTCCGGCCGAGTCGAAGTCAAAGTCCGTGAAGAAGAACGTGCTGCCCCACCGGTCGGATTCGAAGATTTCGACGGTGGAAGTCGTGATCTCGCGGTCGAAGTCCCAGTGGAGCTGGACGTTCAGGGAAGCTGACGGCGCCTGCGCCCGGAGAGCGGCAGGCAGGAGAAGGAGAAAAAGGAGCAGTATGGTTCCGGTTTTCTTGTTCGAGGTTTTCCGGGACTCGATCCGCCCGTGAAGAGCTGGAGCGTGGATTATGTGGTCTAAGATACCAATCGGCCGGAGAATAGTCAATGAAGAAGGCCGGCAAAGGTCTTGCTTTTCACGGACTGGTGTCGTAGATTGTTGTTTCCTAAGTTGTTTAAGGAATTATGTGAAACTTCTGATTTTCGATATAGATGGGACGCTCACTCACTTGGATGGCGCTACCCGCAGGGCCTTCGACGCGGCCTACGTGCGGATCTTCGGCGTGCATGCCATGACCGAGACCTTGAGGCTGCACGGCCGCACCGATCCGCTCATTTTTCGGGATTGCTACGAATTGAGCGGCTTGAGCGGGGGCTGGGAAAAAGCTTTCGTGATCTTCCGCGACGCCTATCTGACTGCGCTTCCCGGCTGCATTGCGGCCAGCCAGCACACCCATCTTCACCCGGGCGTGGCCGGCCTCCTGAACATGCTGCATCGCCGGCCGGATGCGGCGCTGGCCCTGGGAACGGGGAACATGGAAGCCGGCGCACGGCTGAAAATCGGGCACTTCGGCCTGAACCGCTACTTTCCGGTGGGCGGATTCGGTGACCACCACCATCAACGGGCCGACATCATGCGCGATGCCATTCGCCACGCTGAAGCTCATTGGCGCCAAACTTTCCCTCCGGCTGACACATGGGTTATCGGCGACACGGTGCACGACATCGAAGGCGGCAAGGCGGTGGGGCTCAGAACCCTGGGGGTGGCCACCGGCGGCGCGTTTTTCTATGAAGATCTGGTGAAGGCGGGAGCGGACGTGGTGTTCCGTGACCTGTCCGACACGGCGGCCGTGATGAAGGCTCTGGGGCTAAACTGAAGCACCGATGATCGCCCGCTTGCGCTCGAGCGTTCTGGGGCTGATGATCCTCCACGTCGCGATCAACTCGTGCGGCTATCTCTTTGTCAAGGTGGGCCTGGCGGAATTCACGCCGTTCGCTTTCGCGTTCTGGCGGTTCAGCTTCGGCATGGTCGGACTGGTTCTGATTTTCCTGCTGCGCCGCGCGTGGATTCACGTCGAGAAGCGCGACTGGCCGCGCTTTCTGCTTTTGGGCGCGCTGGCCGTGCCCGCCAATCAGCTTCTTTACCTTAACGGGATGCGCCTCACCGTGCCGTCCCACGCGTCGCTGCTTTACGGCGCCACGGCGGCGGCGGCGCTGGGATTGTCCGCCGTGTTGGGCTACGAGAGGCTGCGGCTCTTCAAGGTGCTGGCGATTCTCGTTTCGCTCTGCGGACTGGTGCTGGTCGTCTCGGAAAGCCCCACGCCCATTATCGGAACGGAGAACTTCGCGGGGGACATTCTCATCGCCATCAGCGTGGTGGTGTGGGCCGGCTACACCGTCCTGGCTAAACCGGTGGTGGACAAGTACGGTCCGGTGCGGGCCACGCTCGTTTGTCTCATTTTGGGCAGCGCCATGGCCCTTCCCTTCCTGGTGGCGCCCGCGCTGGCGCAGGATTATGCGGTCGTCACCTGGCGCGGCTGGATCGGCACGCTCTACACCGGCTTCATGATCACCGCCGTGTCCTACACCATCTGGTTTGCGCTGCTGCGGCGGGTGGATCCTTCGCAGGTCGCCATTCTGACCACGCCGCAACCGGTGGTCACCACGGCCCTGTCGGTCCTCATTCTCAAAGAGGCCATCGGCGCCTCGCTGATCTTGGGCGGTTTGCTGGTGATCGGCGGAGTCATTCTCATGCAGGCGCCGACCCTGTTCCGGCGGAAACAACGGATGGAGACTTCGCGTACTTTACACTTGGGAGACCAACCGTGAAATTGAAAGGCAGAACCATTGCGGTGCTCGTCGAGCAGGATTATCAGGATTTGGAAGTGTGGTACCCGGTACTCCGTCTGCGTGAGGAGGGGGCCACGGTGAAGCTGATGGGCACGGGAAGCGCTCCCGAGTATCGTGGCAAGTTCGGCTATCCCGCCAAGCCGGACATAGACGTGCGCTACGCCAAAGCCGGGGAACTCGACGGGCTGGTCATTCCGGGGGGCTGGGCGCCGGATCGCTTGCGCACCTCGCAGCCGGTGTTGGAGCTGGTGAAAGCGATGAACGCCGCGCGCAAGCCCATCGCCTGCATTTGCCACGGCGGCTGGGTGCTTTCTTCGGCCGGAATCCTCGAAGGAAGGAACATGACCGGCGTTCCGGCCATTCGCGACGACATGATCTATGCCGGAGCCAATTGGCAGGACAGCGAAGTGGTGGTGGACGGCAATCTCGTGACCTCGCGCCGGCCGGATGACTTGCCCGCGTTCATGCGCACGTTTCTGCAATTGTTCTGAGTCGGTCTTGACCAAACAGGAAGCCGCCGCCGCGCTGCGGCACTATGCCGTTCTGCTCGAGCTTGTGGGCGAGGACCCGTTTCGCGCACGCGCGTTTGAAAACGCGGCCCGCATGTTGGAAACGCAACCGGAAAACCTCGACGTCCTGATTGCCGAGAACCGCTTGAGCGCCGTCCGGGGCATCGGCAAGGGAGTGGCTGCCGCTATCCGGGATTTGAACTCGCGCGGCACGTTTGCGGAACTGGAAGAAGCACGGCAGGGCGTGCCTTCGGGTGTGATCGAATTGCTGCGCGTGGAGGGGCTCGGCCCCAAGAAGGCGCGCACGTTGTGGAAGGACGCGCAGGTCACGTCTTTGGCCGCTCTGGAGAACGCCATTGAAGCCGGTTTGATAGAGAGGCTCCCCGGTTTCGGCGCGAAGACCGCACAGAAGTTCCGGGTGGGGCTGGCGTTTCTCAAATCCACATCGGGGCGGCACTGGCGGCATCACGCGGTGCGCGCGGCGGAGTCTCTGCGCGAGTCTCTAAAGGATATGGCGGGCGTCCGCGAGGTTTTTTTCGGAGGGAGCCTGCGGCGCGGCAATGAAACCGTGGGCGATTTGGACGTGCTCCTTATCGCAGAAGAGGGGCAGGCGAACGCTGTGCGTACGCAAGTCGCGTCTCTCTCGTTCGTGCGGTGGAGCGAAGCGGGCCACATTCTCCGCGGTGAGCTGGCCAGCGGCTTTCGGGTCGAACTCTCCGTGACTGCGCCGGACGAAGCGGGTGCCCGTAAGATTCTTGCAACCGGCTCGAAAGAACATGTGCGCGCACTGCAAGAGATTGCCGCCGGCAAAGGTTACACTCTCGATCCGCAGGGAGTCGGAAACGTGCTGCGCGCAGGGAGCGAAGAGCAAGTGTACGCGGCTCTGGGCCTTGCCTACGTTCCGCCGCCTTTGCGGGAAGGCAGCAATTCTGTGTTTGAGGCGGGAAGCCGCACGTATCCCGAGCCGGTTCGACTCAATCAGATTCGCGGCATTCTGCACTGCCACACTACGGCCTCAGACGGTCATCATTCTCTGCGCGAACTGGCCGCGGCCGTGATCGAACGCGGCTACGAGTATCTCGGCGTGGCCGATCATTCGCAATCGGCCGCCTATGCCCACGGTTTGACACCCGAGCGCGTGCGGGCACAGTGGAAGGAGATTGACGAGCTGAACGGCGAGCTAACTCCCTTCCGCATTCTCAAGGGAACCGAGGTGGACATTCTTCCGGATGGACGGCTGGATTTCGACGATGAGCTTCTGGCCGGTTTCGACTTCGTGGTGGCCTCCGTCCACTCCGGGTTCAACATGAGCGAGGAGGACGCGACGGCGCGATTGTGCCGCGCGCTGGAGAATCCGCAGGTGGACATTCTCGGCCATCCCACCGGGCGGCTGCTGCTCGAACGCAACGGCTATGCGGTGAATCACACGAAGCTCATGGACTGCGCGGCGCGAACAGGCAAAGCCATCGAGCTGAACTGCAGTCCGCACCGGCTCGATCTCGACTGGCACTACTTGGCTCTGGCGGAGGCGAAGCGGGTTCCGGTGCCGCTCTGCCCTGACGCGCATCATATCGAGGGATTGTGGGATATTCGCTGGGGAGTCGAGGTCGCCGCCAAGGGCCCGCTTACGGCCGCGAATTGTCCCTCCACTTGGAGCGCCGATGAATTCGTTCGTTGGTGCGCGAGTCACGCATGAGATTAGAGACCTTCATGGTAGATACTCCACTCATGATTTCGGTTTCGGGAGTCCGCGGAATCATCGGTCAGTCGCTTACGGCCGAGGTCGCGCTGCGCTGGGCGGAAGCCTTCGGCGCCGCCTGCCGGCCCGGACCGGTGATCGTGGGCGGCGACAGCCGCACGTCGCGCGTGATGATGCGCGCCGCAGCGTTTGCGGGGCTGGCCGGCAGCGGCTGCCGGATCATTGACCTCGGCATCGTTCCGACTCCGACCATCGGGCTTGCCGTCAGATATCACCGGGCAAGAGGCGGCATCGCCATTACCGCCAGCCACAATCCCGCCGAGTGGAACGCGTTCAAATTCTACGGCGCGGACGGGCTGTTTCTCGATGAAGCGGCGGGTGCAAAGCTGCGCACGTGGGTGGAATCCGAAGCGCACGTATCCGTAGCCGCGAGCAAGATTGGAACTTATGAGAAGGATGAGAGCGCGGTCAGGCGGCACGTGGAGGCGGTTCTTGCCATTCCATTTCTCAAACGCGACGAACTGAGAGCGCGGCGTTTTCGGGTGGGGCTGGACGCGGTGTGCGGCGCAGGCGGAGAGCTGCTGACCACGCTGTTAGGTGAACTGGGCTGCGACGTGGTGGGTTTTCACACCGAACCCAGCGGCCATTTTCCGCGCAATCCCGAGCCGGTATCCGAGCATCTCTCGGACGTGTGCTCCTCGATGAAAGACGCGCGCGTGGACGTCGGTTTCGCCGTGGACCCCGACGCGGACCGATTGATGGTGATCTTGGAAGACGGACGAGCGGCGGGCGAGGAATTGACGCTGGTCGCGGCGGCGGATTTGGTCTTGCGCTATCGCCAGGGCCCGGTGGTGGCCAATTGCTCGACCACCCGCGCACTGGACGACGTAGCCGCAAAGTACGGCGCAAGCGTGACCCGCACCAAAGTCGGCGAGGCCCACGTGGCGCGCAAGATGATTGAGCTCGGCGCGGTCATCGGCGGCGAAGGCAACGGCGGAGTGATGCTGCCGTCGGTACATCCGGCCCGCGACGGCGCGGTGGGAATCGCGCTCATTCTGCAGGCGATTCTCGAATCGGGCGGCAGCGCATCAGCCTACTTCGCTTCGCTGCCGCGCTATCACCTGGTGAAACGGCGACTCTTGTTCGAAAGCCTCAATGACCTGACGCGCGCGCTGCAATCGGTGGAAGGGCGGGTGCCCTTCGGCCCGGCGGACCATCTGGACGGGTTGAAATGGACGCTGGACGACGCCTGGGTTCAGGTGCGCGCTTCCAACACGGAACCCATCGTGCGCGTCCTGGCCGAAGCGCGTGACCCCGCACGCGCGGAGGCGTTAGCGGAAGCGGCGACAGAGGCTCTGCGGCGGCAGGCATAGAGACCGGCAAGGAAGGAGACGGCGCAAGGCATGGAACAAACCATAGCGGTTATCCTCGGTGGCGGACGCGGCACGCGGCTTCATCCGCTCACCAAGCACCGTTCCAAACCGGCGGTTCCCTTCGGCGGCATGTACCGCATCATTGACATTCCCGTGTCGAACTGCCTCAACTCGGGCGTCTACCGGATTTTCGTGGTCACGCAGTTCAATTCCGCGTCTCTGAACCGTCACGTCGCACTGACTTACGCGTTCGACACGTTTCGTGAAGGATTTGTGACCATCCTCGCCGCCGAGCAGACGCCCGAAAACGCCGATTGGTATCAGGGAACGGCGGATGCGGTGCGCAAAAACCTGCGCCATCTCCGGCCCACTTTCGCCGAGGACGTGCTGGTGCTCTCCGGCGATCATATCTACCGCATGGACTATCGGGTGATGGTGGCCGCGCACCGTCAGCAGCGCGCCGACGTCACCATTGCCGCGCTGCCCATCCGCGAAGCCGATCTGCAGCGTTTCGGAGTCCTGAGGATGGCCAGCGACGGCCGGGTAACGGAGTTTCACGAAAAACCCGCGTCGGCCGACTTGGTTCGCGGCTGGGACCTTCCGGGAGGGCTGTTTGCCGGGCAGACCGGACAAGGACCGATGTATCTGGCTTCCATGGGCATCTACTTGATCCGGCTGTCCGCCCTCGAGGAAATGCTGCGGCCGGAGATGGGCACGGACTTCGGTGTCCACGTGATTCCCGAAGCCATCCGCACTCATCGGGTCTATGCCCTTCCGTCTACCGCCTACTGGGAAGACATCGGAACTATTCGCACATATTATGAGTCCAACTTAGCGTTGACCGATGACCATCCGGCTTTTGACGTCTTCGACCCGCAGATGAAGTTGTACACGCGTCCCCGTTTTCTGCCGGGCGCACGCTTGGGTCATGCTCAGATCCGCCGCAGTCTGGTGTGCGCGGGCGTGCGAGCCGGCGACATCAACGTGGATCACAGCGTGGTCGGAACCCGCACGGTCATCAAGAGCGGCGTAACCATCGAGGATTCTTACCTCGCGGGAGCCGATTACTACGAGTCGGCGGACGCCCTGAACGAGAACCGCGAGCGGAGCTTGACCGACGTGGGCATCGGCGGCGACACCGTCATTCGACACGCCATCGTGGACAAGAACGCGCGCATCGGCTACAGTGTGCGCATTGATCCGGGCGAGCGATGCCCGAACATGGACGGCAACGGCTATGCCGTGCGCGAGGGCATTGTCATTGTCGAGAAGGACGCGATCATTCCCGACGGCAGCGTGATACCGGAACGGCGATAACGTGTTAGTTGTCGAACTCATCGCCAAGAAGCAGCGCGGCGAGGCGCTCGCCAGCGGAGAAATCTCCGAGCTGGTGCAGGGCTTCACGCGCGGCGACGTACCCGATTATCAGATGGCCGCTATGCTCATGGCTATCTACTTCCGCGGGCTGAACGAGGATGAAGGCCGCCAATTCCTGAAGGCGATGATCGAATCGGGCCGCCGGCTCACGCTGGACTCCGTGCGGGGCGTGAAGGTGGACAAGCACTCGACGGGCGGCGTAGGCGACAAGACCTCGCTGATTGTCGCACCGGTGGTGGCCGCGGCGGGAGTGCCGGTGCCCATGATTTCCGGACGGGGGTTGGGGCACACCGGAGGAACGCTGGACAAATTGGAGAGCATTCCGGGGTTCCGCGTGGGACTCGACGATGAGGAATTCGAGTGGGTTCTGAGCCAAACCGGCTGCGCTTTCGGCGCGCAGACGGCCGAGCTGGTGCCCGCCGACCGCAAACTCTATGCGCTGCGGGACGTGACTTCTACTGTCTCCATTCCGCCGCTCATCGCCGCCAGCATTCTCTCAAAGAAAATCGCGGAAGGCACCAACGCGCTGGTGATGGACGTGAAAGTCGGCGAAGGCGGCTTTCTGCGCAGCGAAGCGGAAGCTCAGGAGTTGGCTCAAACTCTGGTGAGATGGTCTGCCTCCGAAGGCGTGCGCACCATCGTGTTCGGCACGGACATGGAATCCCCGCTGGGCCGTGCGGCGGGAAATGCTCCCGAGGTGATCGAGTGCTTCGACGTTCTGCGCAGCGGCAGCGGCGATTCCCGTCTCCTCGATCTTTGCCGGGCGCTGGGGGCCGGGATGCTGCTGCTGGGCGGCAAGGCGGCCACCATGTCCGGGGCGGCGGAGTTGTTTGACCGCACCTTGAACAGCGGCGCGGGCTTCGCCAAGATGAGAGAAATCGCCGAGGCGCAGGGATCGCAAGCCGGTGTGGTGGACAACTACACGGACTTCTGGCAGCCGCGCCATCGCCACGAGATTCGCGCCGGGCAGGATGGATTCATCGCCGAGGTGCACGCGCGCGAGGTCGGTATGGCTTTGGTGGACTTGGGCGCGGGGCGTCGCACCGCCGAAGACCCGGTGGATCACGATGCCGGCGTGGTGTTCGACAAGCAAGTGGGAGAGACCGTGCGCAGGGGCGACCGCCTCGCCACCGTCTATTGGTCCAACGGTTCCACCAGCGCTTCCGGTCTGGAGCGGCTGGAGCGGGCTTTTGTCATCAGCG
>JAPKYT010000149.1 GCA_026394155.1 bacterium
TCGCGGATGTTTCCCGGCCACTCGTAGGAGAGCAGAAGCTGCTGCGCATCGGGCGTGACGCCGCCCATGCTCTTGCCGAATTCGCGGTTGAAGTGGCGGATGAAATGCTCGGCGACGAGAATCACGTCGGTGTCGCGCTCGCGCAGCGGCGGCAGATGAATGGTGAACACGTTCAGCCGGTAGTAAAGATCGCGGCGGAACGCGCCGGCGGCCATGCGCTCCTGCAAGTCGGCATTGGTGGCCGCGATGAGCCGGAACTGCACGGAAAGGGGCGCAGTTCCGCCCAGCCGGCGGAAGGTCCGCTCTTCGATCACCTTCAGCAATTTGACTTGAAGGTTCGGAGTCATTTCGCCGATCTCGTCGAGGAAGAAGGTGCCCGCCGAGGCCACTTCGAACAGGCCGCGCTTGCGCTGCTTGGCGTCGGTGAAAGCGCCCTTTTCAAAGCCGAAGAGTTCGGCTTCGAGCAGCGTTTCCGGCATGGCCGCGCAGTTCACTTCCACGAAGGGCTCTTTGGCGTTGGCGCTGGCCAGATGAATGGCGTGGGCCACTAATTCCTTGCCGGTTCCCGATTCGCCGGTGAGCAGCACGGTGGCGAAGGGCACGGTGGCCACCTTGCGGGCGGTGTTGGTAACCTCTTGCATGGCCGCACAGTGTCCGATGATGCGGTCAAAACCGTAGGCGGCCTTCTGCGTCTTGGCCACGTGTTCGAGCTGGTCTTCCTTGCGCACCGAGGAGAGGCCGCGCTCGATGAGCAGCGCCATCTTTTCGAGATTGAGCGGCTTGCCCAGATAATCGAAAGCGCCCTGCTTCATGGCTTCCACCGCGCGCTCGGGCGTGGCCTGACCGCTGATGATGAGCACGGGATGATGGGCGTGCGTTTCGTGAATGCGGCGCAAAAGTTCCACGCCGTCGTAGGCGCCGGGCAGGCCGACGTCTATCAGCGAGAGATCGGGCAGCATCGCATTGAACTGCGCCACCCCCTCCTCGCCGTCGGCGGCCTCGATAACTTCGTAGCCGCGCTCCTCCAGATCGAGGCGGATGAACTGCCGCATGTCGGGATCGTCGTCCACGACCAGAATGGTTCCGGGCATCTGAACGTCTCTTGTGGTTGGGGCACAATTACTCACCCTCAGTATCGGCTCAATTTGCCCAAAAGTTGAGTGTAATGAACCAACTTCCGACTTCTCAGTGGGTCACGAAGATCGTGGAGGCTGCGGAACGGCAACATGGTCAAGGGTGGCGAAGCTCAGGGACCTCCGTTGCTCGGGGCGCCTTGACACTGTCGGTGATCGCGTGTATCTTATAAGGCAAACCGGCTCAGCATACGGGAGAACTGGCCATGAAACGGTTTTCCATAGCCCTCATATTCCTGTTGGCGGCGGCCGCGTACGGACAGGACAGGTCCGCATCGGCGGACTCCGCCCGGCTTTTGCAGGCGCGCCTGCAGGACGCAAGCCGATCCTTCCGCGAGCAGGATTACCGAAAGGCGGTGACGATCCTGGAGGATTTGCGCATCTGGCCTCAGGTAAGGCTCGACCGCAGTGTGCAGCAGGGAGTTCTCTACAATTTGGCCTGCGGCCACTCGCGGCTTGGCGAAACAGAACCGGCGCTCGGTTTCCTGCGGGAGGCGGTGGGTGCCGGCTTTGAGGATTTCGATCTCCTAGAGAAGGATAACGATCTGGACGGTCTCCGCGGCATGGAAGGCTACCAAACCGTGCGAGCCGAGGTCGCGAGGCGGCACAGCTTTTGGGAAAACTCCTTCATGGCAACGCCTTATCGCGATACTCTGACTGCAGCCGAGCGGGCGGCCGGTCTCTCGAGACTGTGGGCGGAGATCAAGTTCGGTTTTGTGTACTTCGACCGCGTGCCCGAGCTCAACTGGGACAGTCTATACACCGCCTATTTGCCGCGCGTGATGGAGAGCCAGAGCACCCGGGAGTATTATCAGCTTCTGTGCGCGATGGTGGCTCAGCTTCATGACGGCCACACCCGAGTCAACGTGCCGCCGCCATTGTATGATTCGGTGCTGTACCAGCCGGCGCTGCGCACGGGGCTGGCAGACGAGCGAGTGGTCATCGCGAGGGTGGAAGCCCCGGCGCTTCGCAAGGCGGGAATTCGTCCGGGCGTGGAGATCCTGCGTGTGGACGGCATGCCGGTGCGGGAGTACGCGGCACAACGCATTGCACCCTATGTGAGCGCTTCGACGCCGCAAAGTGCAGCCGTACAAGTGTACGACTATGACCTGCTCTTGGGGCCTAAGAATAGCGCGGTGGATCTGGAGCTTCAGGATGGAAACGGAAAGTCGTTCGTGCGGACTCTGAAGCGGAACTGCAGCCTGATCTCTATGCTTCCGCAGGGAGTGGAGTATCGCCGTTTGCCGGGGAACACTGCCTACGTTGCCCTAAACTCCTTCGGCCAAGGAAGCGTGGTGGCGAAGTTCGACTCGCTCTATGAGAAACTGGCAGCGGCCGAAGCGCTGATCCTTGACCTGCGCGAGAACGGCGGCGGCAACAGCGGTCTCGCTTTCGACATCTTAGGGTACATGACAGCGGATTCGTTCGACATCATTCGGTGGGAAGCTCTCGATTACCGGGCGCTCGGTCGTGCGCGGGGTGAAGGAGTTGCGAAGTATGAAGAATCTCCGGTCCGTTGGCCGGCCAACGGCACGAAGCATTTCGCCAAGCCGGTGGCGGTGCTGATCGGCCCGCGCACAGGGTCGGCGGCGGAGGACGCATGCGCGGCTTTCCGCACCATGAAGCGCGGTGTTCTGGTGGGTGAGGCGACGGCGGGCACAACCGGCCAGCCGCTCGTTTTCTCGCTTCCCGGCGGCGGCAACGCGACCGTCTGTACGGCCCACTGCACCTACGCCGACGGAAGCGAATTCGTGGGTATCGGTGTGCAACCCGACATTGAAGTGCGGGCCATGATTAGTGACATTCGCAGCGGGCGTGATCCGGTTTTGGACGCAGCGCTAAAGCATCTCAAGAGCGCGGTCTCGGATGCGCGGCGCTGGCGTTAGACTCGCGTTCCTGCGCTGTCTAAAACATGCGGGCGACCCTTGCGGGTCGCCCGTTTGATTTGTGTCGAGAGTCGCCATTGCCGGTCTGGAGACCGACAACGGCGAGACGACGAATCGCCGCGAGTGGGTGCCCTCACCCCTCGCGCTCTTTCGAAAAGAAAAAACTACTGGCGGTCTCCGACCGTCTTGCCTTCCCGATTCCGGCAGGGTCGGCGACCCCTGCTCGGCGGATGAGGAACCCCCCTTTTATCCCCCCGTCCACGGGGGGAGATCAAGACTCAGGTAAGGAGACGCGGAAGCCGGAGACGTCCACGTAGGCGGCTTTCACGCCCGAGCGCTCGAGCACGAGGCGGCTGCGCTCTTCCCCCGGATAGCTGCCGAAGACTTTCACCTCTTTGATGCCGGAGTTGGCGATCATGCGCGCGCAGATGGGACAAGGAAAAGTGGTGACATAAATCTCCGCGCCCTCGATGGAGACGCCGTTGCGCGCGGCCTGCAAAATCGCGTTCTGCTCGGCATGCAGACACCAGCAGAGTTCCAGCCGCTCGCCGGGCTTGATCCCTTCGATGTCGCGCTCGCAGCCGCCGAGCTCTTGAGGATGCGGATGTCCCGCCGGCGGACCGTTGTAGCCCGTGCACAAAATCTGATGATTGCGCACGACGAGGCAGCCCACCTTGCGCCGGAGGCACACGCTGCGCTGCGCGATGAGCTGCGCGATACCGTAGAAATATTCGTCCCAGGAAATGCGGTTGGTCAAGGTTGTCCTCGCGAATGTGTGTCATTCCGTTCGTCTTCGAACGGAATCCCTCGCCGATGATGAGAGAGATTCTGGACGCCCGCGCACGAAGCCCGAAGAGCGCGCGGTGTCCAGAATGACAGGACTCGAACAGTTCATACTTCATCCTTCATCGTTTCTTCGCGCGCCGTCCGTTCCCACGCGCTCGAGCGAATACCCCGGCAATAGACGAAGAACCCCAACAGAAGCCCCGCGTTGAGAGCCACGAAATGGTGCAGCACGGAAAAGGGCGGGACGCGGATTCCCGCGCGGTCCATCGCCCATCCCGACAGCGCGGCCAGATAACCGGCGGCTTGCAGCTCCAACGCCGCGCGATAGAAGGGAAAACGCAGCAGGAAGAGATTGGCCGTCAGTGCGCCGATCATGAGGACGGGAAAAATCCAGCGCAGCACCTTGTGCGAGAAGAAGGTGTAGGCTGCGAGGCCGTAGCGCGGCAGCAGCACCTGCGGATAACGGAACAGGGTTTGGAAATTGCCCGCGCCGATGCGGATGCGGCGGCGGAATTCCTCGCTGATCGAGCGGCCGGATTCCTCGAAAGCCTTGGCCTCGGGATCATGCACGTTGCGCAGGCCGGCCAAGACCGCCCAAATGGAGGGCACGGTATCGTCGTTGATGGAGCCCGGAGCGTAGGGGCGATAGAGGCTCTTGCGAACCGCCATCAGCGAGCCCAGCGCGCCCGACATGCCGCCGACTTCACTCTCGCGCGTGCGCAGCGCATTTTCATAGCGGCCGTAAAGGGCTTCGCCGCGCACCGCTTCGGCCCCCGCCGGAATCTGAATGTACTTGCCGCCGTTGGTCACCCCTACCGAAGGATCGCTGAAATGGCGCAGCAGCATCCTCAGCGCGGCGCGGTCGAGCATCACGTTGGCATCGCTGAAAATGAGAATCTCACCTTTGGCTTCCTCCACCAGTCGGTTCAGAACGCCGGTCTTGCCGCTGCGTCCGGCCAGACGGATGAGTTTGACGCGCGCATCCGCATAGCGACGCACGATTTCATCCGTGCGGTCGGTGGAGCCGTCGGAGCCGATGAGAATCTCCATTTTGCCGGGATCGTAATCGAGAGTTAGAAGATTCTCGATCTTGGCGCCGATGACGCGTTCTTCATTATAGGCGGGAATGAGTATGGAGATGCGGGGCCACGCCTCAGCGGGCATCTGCGGCGGCACGGCAAAGCGGCGGCGGAAAAAACGCAGCGAGAGCGGATAGGTGACGTAGGTGTGAAACATCGCCACCACACAAAGCCAGAGAATGACTTGGGCGACGATCATCGAAGAAAGGATGAAGGATGAGGGATGAAGGATGAAAAAGAACGGATCACGCCGGGCGTTCGGTGCGGTCGAAGTAGTACTTGGCGGGGCGAATCTGCGGCTTAAGCCGGCCGATCACTTCCACAAACGGCTGCCCCTTCTCCAGACCGAGGAACGCCTGCCGGAAGGCCTCGGGCGGATTCTCCACCCAGCGGTTCAGCTCGAAAACGCGGATTAGTCCTTGCAGGCCGCAGAGGAGGAGTTCCGTGGGCAAGCCGCCGGTTTGATACATGCTGGTCTGCATGGAGCTGGTGCTCTCGCCGGCTTCGGCGAAGCGTCGCGGCAGCCGTTTGGCGGTGATGAGACCGGTCGGGCCCAAGCCGTTGCACACCTGCTCGCACCCTTCGGTCAGCGGCAGCCGCAGCTCGGGGCGAGTCTCCACCTTCAAGAGATAGTCGCTGAAGAAATCACCGTGGCGCGGCGCCATTTCGCGGCCGTCGAGATGCAGATAGAGGCGGAATTCGGGCAGCGGCGAAATCTCGGGATGCCGCACGCCCAGATTGCGGATTTCCACCTTGCCGTCGGATAGATCATAAAGGATATGCCGTCCCATCGGCAGGGAGGCGGTGCGCTGAACTAAATCGGAATAGTGCATGAGTGGTTGGAAAGACTGATGGCTGCGCCGGAATTCCCCCCTACTTCAGTAGGGGGGTTCTCTTGTCAGTGGCGAGCACCCGCCGAACCCCCTTATGGGCCTGTCTCGAAATAAAGTGAAGGCGGAACGCGGAGAGTTGAACAGATGACTCAACTCTTACACTGTTCTCGATTTGCGCAATCCCGATTCCGGCCGGGTTGCGAAGACTTAACCCGGCTCGGCGGTCGAAAACCCACTCTACTAAAGTAGGGGGAAAAAGTGACGAATCGCCCGTTATCACTTGCCGCCGACGGGCGGAAGGGACGCTCCCTGTCTCTGGAGTTCGAAGAGCGCGAGGTCGAGGATGTCCTTGAAGAGCGAGAGCTGGTCGCGGCTCAGGGAGCGGACGATGGCCTGCTCTCCGTTGCGGGCGGGGAAATGAAACTCGACCCGCTGCGCTTTTATCCGTTGAATGAAGGCCAGTTCGAACCCGCCGCGCGAGCGGTAAACGACGCGCGTGTCGGTGCGCTCGGTGCCGGCGATGTTGCGCGACGTGCTGAGAACATACTCCACCGATTTGTAAAGCGACGGAAACTCCACCGCATCCAGCAGAGCCGCGGCCCGCGGCGACTCGCCCGCATTGAGTTCGAGGGACAGGGCCAGAAAGCGGGCCGTGTCGCCGGGCACGAACGCGACCTCGGTCCACAGCGCGATCACTTCAGCTCCGCTCTTCTTGCGGTTGCCGAAAAAACCGCTCTTGCCCGCAACGGTAAGCGGAACTTGCCCGATGGGAATGCGGTCGCGAAAAAGCGTGCGGTCGGGAGTCTGCAACTCCCACTCAAAATCCGTGGCGGGAACGGAGGACTGCGCCGCCAGAGGAGAAACGCAACCGAGCAGCGCGAGCGCGAGAATCAGTGAACTTGAACGTGTCAGCACCACGGCGCTCCTACTTGGGCCGATGCTGCCAGCAATAAATGGAACCGGCCTCGGCTTTGCGCTTGCAGCGCGTGCCCTTCTTGGTGATGGCCGCGCACTGCCGCGAAACCGACTTGCTTTCGCCGGTTGCCGATGCGGGAGCGACCGCCGGAGCCTGCGCCTTCATCCGATCCGTTACGGCCGCCACGGGAACCCAGCCCTCGACCGTGATGTGCGCCCAGCCGGCGATGGTGTCCAGCACCGCAATGCGCGCGGCGGGAGTGAACGAGCCCGCCACCGGCCCGGCGGGGATCACGAACAGAGTGTCCGCCGCCGGACGCGCGGGTAGAGAATCGGCAGGCTGGGCAAAAAGAGCGGCCGACGCCCACAGCAGGGCCAGCCCGAAAAGCAGCGGTTTCATGGGACACTCCTCTTGGGACGACTCCCGATCCACCTCACGGAATCCTAAATATATGGATTCCTTATCAAAAAGCAACTCTTGACGGGCCTTTTGAGAGGCGGGGAACGGCTCTTCCCGGGCGGCGGAGTTGCGCAAAGACTTGGCGATTAGTATATTGTTTCTGATTAGTTTTGGTTCCGGCCGGGTTGCGAAGACTTAACCCGGCTCGGCGAGCGTACCGTGTGTTGTGCGGCACGAATATGTCCGGGTGCGCTTGGTGGCGGCAAATTGAGTCGGTGACCGTGGATCTCGAAACCCTGATGAAATACTCGCGCGGCGATCTGCCTCCCAAGCAGTTCCTCGCGGTGCACCTCGATGCGTCGGAGCTTCTCGAACTCTTGAACGAGAATCTCATGTCGGGCGAGTATCTGGTGTCGGTGGCCGACTGGCCGGCGGTGCGCAAACGCACGTCCCTGCGGCAGTACACGGTGCTGAAGACGATGATGCTGATCACACCGTTAGTGGTGGTGGGCGGTCTGGCGCTGGCCATGAATTCTCCGCTGGCGGCGCTGCTGTCGGGACTTCTGTGGCTGGGAGCTTTTGCGGTGATTGCGGTGGGACTCTTGCTGCGCCGCCTGAAAGCCGCCAAGTCGCGCGAAGGGCGGAGCGTGGTGGTGGTGACCGACCGGCGGCTCATCCGCGTGTGGCTGGACGGCTCCGGCGAAATGCAGTCTTTCGCTCTCGGTGAGGAAAAAAAAACACGTTTCGAGAGTGAGCCGGTGCCGGAAACCGTACGGGTCCTCTTGCGCGCGGACCTGGGCAAGACATCCATGAACTGAATGTGCACTCCGGCGGCCGGATGAGGAGGAAACCCGAGCGAGCGGTGCTGCTGTCGGCGCGAACGTTGCGCGCGCTGGTGAGGTGGTATGGGCGCAGCCACCGCGAGATGCCGTGGCGCGAGACGCGCGATCCGTACCGGATTTGGATCAGCGAGATTCTGCTGCAGCAGACACAGGTCGAGACGGTTCGACCTTATTTTTTTCGCTTGCTGCGCGCCTTTCCGACAGTAGCGAAACTGGCCGCGGCGCGCGTGGATGACGTGCTGAAGGCGTGGGAAGGCTGCGGCTACTACGCGCGCGCCCGCCATCTGCATGCAGCCGCGCGCGAGATTGTCAAGCGCGGCGATTTTCCCCGGACCTATCATGATTGGCTGCGGCTGCCGGGCGTGGGGCGCTACACGGCGGCGGCCATTGCCTCAATCGCCTTCGATGAGCCGGTGGCCGCTTTCGACGGCAACATAGAACGGGTGCTGGCGCGGGTGCTGCGCGAGCGGCGCGTGGCGCGCAAGGCTCCCGCCGCCCGCCGGTTGCGCAAAGCCGCCGATGAAGCCCTGCGCACGGCGGTGGAAGCGGGGCTTTCGCCGGGCGATTTCAATCAGGCGCTGATGGAGTTGGGGGCGCAGGTGTGCCGCCCGCGACGGGCCGACTGTGCGCGCTGCCCGCTGCGGTGCGAATGCCGCGCGCACCTTGACGGCTCGGAGGTGACGGCTCTTCCCCGCAAGGCTCCCGCCCGCCGCCTTCCGCATTACGATATTGGCGCGGCCATCATCCGCAAGAACGGCCGCTTTCTCATTACGCAAAGGCCGCACGAGGGGCTTCTCGGCGGGCTGTGGGAATTTCCCGGCGGAAAACGGCATGACGGTGAATCTCTGGCCGAATGCGTGGCGCGCGAAATCCGCGAGGAACTGGGCATCGAAATCACCGTGGACGAACCCTTCCTCAGCGTGCGGCACGCCTATTCTCATTTCCGCATCACGCTGCACGCGTTTCTCTGCACGCACCTCCGCGGCCGCGTGAAAAAGATCGGCGTAGCCGACTACCGCTGGGTGAAGGCGCGCGAGCTTGCGCGGTTTGCCTTTCCCAAGGCGGACCGGGTGATTATCGAAAGACTCCTAAGCCTCGAGTAAGAAATGAAGATTCCGGCAGGGTCGGCGACCCCTGCTCGGCGGACAAGGTTGCCATTGCCGCTCAGGAGAGCGACAACGGCGAGAAGCATCGCCGCGAGCGGGTGCCCTCACCCCTCGCGCGCCTTCCCGAAGAGAGAAAACCAGCGGCGGTCTCCGACCGTCGGCAAGAATAGATTCCGGCCGGCTGGGTACACCCGGCTCGGAGAGCGAAATCAAACTGGAGGCAGAATGAAGAATCTGTGGACAATCTTTGCGGCGCTGACGGTGTGCGTTTCTTTGGCCTTTGCTCAGATCAGTGTGCAGGTGGAACCGCAAGCTCAGAAGCCCGACAGCCAAAAGCTGGCCGCACCCCGCTGCGAGATGGTGGGCAAAATCGAAGTGAAGACGTTCCCGGCATGCACGGTGGCGGCGGTCATGGAGAAGGCGGCGGACTACGCGCCCGAGGGCGGCTATGCGGAAGGGCCGGCGGGAATGAATCTGGCCTTCGAGAAAATGATGACCGCCGGTTTTGCCAAGCTCATGGCATGGACGGCCGCGGGCGGCCAGCCGATGGGTCCGCCCCTCGCGGTGTATTATGAGGATCCGGAGAAGACGCCCGCCAAGGATTTGACCTGCAAGATTGCCTTCTCGACCGCGGCCGGCGCCACGGCCGCTGCGCCCGTGGTCATTGAGCAGATGCCGGAGTACACGGCCGCACAGTGCACGTACAAGGGGCCGTACGAAGGCTCGGCGGAAATCTGGAAAACCTGCGGCAAGTGGGTGACCGATAACGGTTACGTGACTGCCGGTGCGCCGATGGAAGTGTACCTCAAGAGCCAAGGAGACAAGGTTCCGCCGTCGGAGTACCTCACCGAGATTCGCATGCCGGTGAAGAAGGCGGAGGCGAAGCCGGCGGAGGGCGGCAAGTAGGCGAACTGCGCATATCCTAATGACTGGAGGACCGGCTGCGGCCGGTTCTCTTGTCTGGGGCGCACACGGTCACCGGCAGTTGCAAATGTCGAGAGAAATGATGAGATTGAAGCCGGTGCGGGCAGACGGTTTTGGGACAACGGAGAGGTGGTGCAGATGCACAGAGCGCGGTGGGCGATCATGGCCTTGCCATTCGTGCTGGTGGCGGCGGGCTGCGGCACCGATCCGACCGTTCGGGAAGTACGAGAGCTGCGGCTGGCGGGGCGGCCCGATTCGGCCCGCGCGCGGGCGCTCTCCGCATTAGGTGAGCGCGCGGATCGCCGCCCATTGTGGCTGGAGTTCGCGCGGGCATCGCAGGAGGTCTGCCGCGGAAGCGAGAGCGTGGATGATCCGCAGGTGATGGAGAGTTGTGTGCAGGCTGCGCTGGTCTGCGCGGCGGTTCATCAGCAGAAGCGTTCTTGGGGCCGCGAGTGGCGGGAGACAGGCCGGCTGGTCTCGGCGGAGGTGGGGCGTCAGCTCAATCGCGTCATGAGCGACTTCACCACGCAGACGCAAACCGCGGCCGTGCTCAAGGATCTGCAACGACAGTATCCCCGCGGAGCCGAAGAGTACGGCCCGATGGCGCGCACCGAGCAACTCGTGCAGGGCTACCGCGATGACGCGCGGCGTTTGCTGACGATGGCGGTGATCTGGCGGCGGCTGCTGGAAGTGCTGCCGGAACTCAATCCGGGCATGAGCGCCATCTACGGAGCGGAACTCGAAGAGCGCCAAACCCAGTGGATCGAGGAACTCCAGCTTGAGCCGGGCTACACCGCGCCCGTGCAGCAGCGCGCCCGCCAGCGCGTGGATGCGGCCGTAGCGCGTCTGCGGGAAGACGTGGACGATGTGGGCCACTTTCTGCTGCGCAGCGTGACCGAAAACGGAGTGTTGCCATGACCGTGCTGATCGTGGACGGCGGCGGCTCGAAAACCCGCGCGTGGCTGGTCAACGCCGAGACCCGCGAGTGCCTGAAGGTGCTAGAAGTCGGGCCGTCGAACATCGCCACCGTGGGGGCCGAGGGCTTGATCGCGGTGCTGCGCGATCTGGCCAAGAAGCTGCCGCCGACGCCGAAAGCGGAGGCCATGGTGTTGGGACTGGCCGGCGTGGGACGGCGCCCCGAGCGGCAGACGGCCTATCATGCCGCGCGCGGAGTGTTTCCCACCGTGGACGTGCACGTCATCACCGACGCCGAGTTGGCCTATCGCGGCGCTTTCGGAGACGGCCGCCACGGGATTCTGCTGATTGCCGGCACGGGAGCGATTGCCCTTTATCGCACTCCCATCGGTCATGAGTTTTCGCGCGCCGGCGGCTGGGGGCCGCTGTTGGGCGATGAAGGCGGCGGAATGTGGATGGGCCGCGAAGTCCTGCGGCATTGTCTTCTGGAGTGGGAGCGCGACGAACTGGGCGCGCTGCATGCGGCCGTGTTAGAAGAGCTCGAACTGGAAACCGCCTCGCAAATTCTCACTAAGGTCTATCAGGAGAATTTCGGGCCGACCGAGTGGGCCAAGCTGGCGCCGCTGGTGTTCCGCTATGCGCGCGAGGACATCGGAGCGCTGCGCATTCTGAAAAACGCCGCCATCGAGCTGGTGGCGCTGGTGGAACATTTGCAGGAGACGCTCGCGCCCGAGGCGCAGGCGCTGCCGCTGGTGGTGCAGGGCGGGCTGTGGGAGCATCACTATCATTTGCAGCCGCTCATGGAGGAGGAAATCCGCCTGCGCAATCTGCCCATCGTCTTCGTGGAAGCGGCCGGCGGCTGCCTCGAAGGCGGGCTGATCTTTTTGCAGGAACGGGGCAAAATCAAGTAGCAAAGACAAAGGGCGCGAGAGTCTCTCGCGCCCTTTTCAAGTTCCCGCCGTTGTCGGTCTCCTGACCGGCAATGGCGGCGCGCGTCAATTCTGCACGCGATAATCGGTGATATTGCGGCGGCAGGCTTCCGTCGGATCGGACGGCAGTCCGCGGTACTCGCGCTCCTGAATGATCCCCACCGTCTGCGGTTTCAGGTAGTACTGCACGCTGTGGGTGGGGCTGAAAAAGCGCTGAAAAGCGATCACACCGGTGTAGGTCACGCCGCTCACGATCATGGACTGCCCCGGGCTGCTCACCAACACCAGCACGCAGTCGCGCTGGCAGTAATAGTAGGACCCCGCCGGCAGCGGCGGATAACGATAGAGCAGTTCGGGCACCGGACTTTCGCCCAGAGGATAGCTGATGACGTAGCAGCCCTCGCCGCTGAAGTTGCGCAAATAGTAAAGCGTATCGGTGATCGAACCGGCAGGCGGCCCCTCGCCCACCAGATAGTAATCGGAGCCGGTGGAAAAGTCCACGCTCATCACGCTGCGGCGCAGATCGAAGTCGGTTCCCCCGGACGAATCCACCCGGTATTGCCAGTAGTTGCCGATGCAGATGGGGATGACGCCGTCCGAGCAGAAGCGGTAATCGGCGGGGCCGAAGGTCGCCCACGATGAGTAGCCATTGTCGTTGACCGCCCGCACACCATAATAATAGATACCCACCGTGTCGCGCAGGCTGTCGGTGTAGGTGGTGACTCCTTCGGGAACGGTGTCGCGGACCTCGAGCGACTGCAGGCTGGGCCCGCGGCCGATCTCGAACAAGGCCTCGTCACTGCTGCGATCCAACCAGACGAGGATTACGCCGGTGCCGAGCACCACGGTGACCTGCAGACTCTCGGGCGGCAGGGGCGCTCCGGGGGGCAGGGTCGTGGCCTCGGCCGAATCCAGACTCCACGAGGTTCCGTTCTGGTTCTTGGCGCCCACGCGGAAGAGGTAGTGGGTCTGCGGCAGGCAGGTGGAATCGTTGTACTCCTGGATGTTGTCGGCGGTGGCGCCCACGCCCGCCCATGCCGTCGCGGTTTCGCGCCGCTGAACCAAGAAACTGTCCTGCGTGCCGCGGTCGGTCCAGGTCACGTGCACGATGGTCGAAGAGATGGTCGTGGCCCCAATATCCGTAGGCGGATTGGGCATCTGCGGCTCGGTGGTATGGGCCTCCACTTCGCCCGAGGGAGCGGATTCACCGTCTTCATTATAGGCGGTCACCCGGAAGCGATAGGTGGTGCCGGATTGCAGCGGGCCGACCTCGATGTTTAGCTGATTGGCGGCGGCGGTGTCCATCGGCGACCAGACGCTGGCCTGCTGCCGGTAAATGATGAATCCCGTCTCGTTGGTGGAGCGGTCCTGCCAGCGCAGAGTCACGGTGGTGTTGGTGACGGTCGAGACCCCAAGACCGCTGGGAGCGTCGGGAATAAAATGCTCATTGGTGATCTTTTCCCGGCACGAGAAAAGGACACCCGCCGCAAGGGCGAGCAGTGCGAAGGGCAGATAGCGGGCGGTCACGGATGGATTCCTCTCGGCTGTGGACGGTCATTTCTCGCTGGGCGCATCGCTGCGAAAACCGAAGCCGCCCGCCGGGCCTTGTGGCGGGCCGCCGTGCAGCTTGATTTCGCCGAACTGCTTTTCAAAGCGCTCGATATTTTCTTTGAGCGCACTCAGCAGAAATTTCATGTGGGCCGGGGTCATAATGATGCGGGCATGAACCGAGGCTTTGGCCGTGCCCGGCACCATGCGGGCGAAGTCAATGAAAAACTCGGCGGGGCTGTGGGCCACGAGAGCGAGGTTCGAATAGATGCCCTCGGCCACTTTCTCGTCCAGCTGGACGTTGATCTGCTGCGGTTTTGGTTCCTGTTGCATGGTTCCAACTATTGAATTTACAAACGATTGTCAAGTCCCAATGGTTGGGCTGAATGAACTTCCGTAAAAGGAAACCGTTTCCGAGGAGAAAAGCAACCGCCGCTTGCGGCCTTTTTGTGCTGACCCTGCTTGCTCTTGTGGCAGCGCAGACCACCCCAGCCGGGACGGAGCCCATCGCGCTCCTCGGCTGGATGGAGCCGTGGCCTGACTGCGATGCGGGGCGGGTTGCGGGCTTGGTGCGGGCACCGGAGGGATTCCTCTTTCTGGTCAATAGCTCCGCCGGTGACACCCACGCCGCGCAGGTGGTGTGCGCGGATGACTCGGGACGGGTGCGGTGGAGTCGCACGTGCGGCGAAGGAAGGAATCTCGCGGGCCGCGGTCTGTTGCGATTGCCCTGGGGCTGCGCATTCTGCGGCAGTGTGGCGGCAAACCTCGGGCAAGCGGATTTCTATCTGGCTGAGGCCGACAAGGAAGGAGAGATGCTCTGGCAGCGCGAATGGGGCGGCGCGGGATCGCAAGAACTCAATGCGCTGATCGAGGACGCGGCGGGGAATCTCATTCTGGCTGGTTGGGCGCGGAACGAAAACCGTGAGGATGCCGATCTCTATTTGGCTAAGACCGATCCGCGCGGTAACTTGATTTGGACGCGGCAAATTGGCGGGCCTGAAGAGGAGCGGCTGGTGGCAGTAAGTCTTGGGAAGAAGGGCAGCATCATCGCTGCCGGGCAGCGCGCCGCCAGAGAGAATGAGACTCAGATCCTCGTGCTCAAGACGGATGCGCAGGGGGCCATCTTGTGGCAGCGTACCTATCAGTTGCATGAGGAGGCGCGCGTAGCGGACGTTTACGCGACCTCCGACGGCGGGGCTCTGGTGGTTTCATCCTACCGAACCTATTGGTATCAGCCGGAAGAGTGCAGCGCGCATGCCTTGAAAGTGGACGCACAGGGTGAACCCTTGTGGGAGCAGAGCTATCATCTTGGCCCACGCTGCTGCGACGAACTGCGCGTGAAGCCTGAGACTGAAGGCTACATGATCTCGGCTTATGCGATAGCCTGCGACACCTCCGCGCGCGATTTGCAGATTCTGCAAGTCGACTGGCTGGGGGAGCCGCTGTGGCGGACTCTCTACAGCGGAAACGGCTTCCACCATCAGGGAAACAAGTGGGGATATTGGATGAGTCTCGGGGCCGATCCTCTGGTGCAGGGGCTGAAGGTCTGGTTCGGAGAGTCCACCGGCGAACTGCGTCTTTCAGCGCGCGATCCGCGTTCAATGGGTAAGCGCAAGGACAAGTGGGCCGCGCGGGTGGTGTTCGTATTGCCGCGGTTGTGTCCGATACGGCTTCAGGTTTGTGACATTCACGGCCGCCACGTGGAAACTCTGCTCGACGTCAATTGCTCTCCCGGCCGCCACAGCCTCTGGTGGGACGCCACCGACAAACCCAACGGCATCTATGTCGTGCAGCTCCAGACTTCCGAAGGCACACGGACCGAGAAGTTCGTGGTGATGAAATAGCGATTTCTTTGCCGAGGTACGAGGGGCGGTCGGAGGCCGCCCGTAGTAACCCAACTACTACAGGCAGGCTCCGCCTGTCTTCTCGCCGAGGCACGCGTCGCCGCGTGCCCGGAACCAGCGCGTAAATCCGGACACTTTGAGTGATCCTTCAGGCCGCAAGGCCAGAAGAGCGGCCTTCAGGATGACGCACGGAAAAAAGATTCCGGCCGGGTTGCGAAGACTGAACCCGGCTCGGCGGGCAGAGCCCAGCAAGCTGGGCGCTACGGGAAACGAGAATCGCCGTAGCCGCGTGCGATCTTGGTTTGTCATCCTGAATCCCCCGAGTCTTCGAGGGGGTGAAGGATCACTGAAAGTCAAGTCCGGATACTCTCGGTGATCCTTCAGACCGCAAGGCAAAAAAGAGCGGTCTTCAGGATGACACAAGGAAGGCAGATTCCGGCAGGGTCTGGAGACCCTGCTCGGCGCGCAAGACCCGATTCCGGCCGGGTGGCGAAGACTGACCCGGCTCGGCGGACAAGACAGAACCCCCCTTTTGTCCCCCCGTCCACGGGGGGAGAGATAAGATATGAAAAGACTCTTCCTCATTGACGGGTCGGCGCAGATGTACCGCGCGCACTTCGCGTTTCTGCGCAATCCCCTCCGTACCAGCCGGGGCGAAATCACGTCGGCCATCTACGGCTTCCTCACCATGCTCTTCGGCCTCCTCGAAAAGGAGAATCCGGATCATCTGGCCATCGTGTTCGACACCAAAGAGCCCACCTTCCGGCACAAAGCCTACCCGGATTACAAGGCCACGCGGCAAAAGATGCCGGAGGAGTTGGTGGATCAGCTCGGACGGCTGGATCAAGTGCTCAAGGCCACCGGGCTGCCGATCCTCGCCAGGCCGGGCTGGGAGGCCGACGATGTCATCGGCACGCTGGCCACCGAGGCCGAAAAGCAAGGCTATGAGGTGGCCATGGTCACCGGCGACAAGGACTTTCAGCAGCTGGTCACTGACCGCGTGCGGATGTGGAATCCCAAGCCCGACGGCATGCTGGTGATGGGGCCGAAGGAGGTCGAGGAACATTTCGGCGTGCCTCCCGAAAAGGTGGTGGACGTGCTGGCCCTCACCGGCGACACCTCCGACAATGTGCCCGGAGCCCAAGGCATCGGACCCAAAACAGCGGTCAAGCTCATCGGTGAATACGGCACGTTGGACAAGGTTCTCGAAGCCGCGAAAACGATGAAACCCTCGAAAATGCGCGAGGCCCTCATCCGCGACCGCGATCAGGTGCTGCTCTCCCGCAACCTCGTGACCATTGACCGCAACGCTCCCGTCGAGTTCAGGCCCGCCGAGCTGGCGGTGAAGACGATCTGGAATCCCGAACTCGAACGACTGCTCATTGACCTCGAACTCTTCGGCCTCCTCGAAAGGCTGCGTGCGCGCTTCGGCGGC
>JAPKYT010000108.1 GCA_026394155.1 bacterium
GATCTCGGGCGGCATCGTGGATTCCTTTTCGATGGTCTCGCTCAAGCGTTTCATCGAGAAGAAGTATGGTATTCAGATTCCCGACGCCGACGCCAGCCCCGAGGCGTTTGACACGGTGAAGAGCATTGTGGTTCTGGTCAACCGCTTTTTGAAGGAGTGACATGATGACCAAGTCAGCAATCATCGGAAGCGCATGGCTCATGCTGGTTCTCACCGCCGCCGCGCAGACCGTGCCCGCGATTCAGCTTCCCCCGCCGGCAAAGGAGGGCGGCATGCCACTGATGCAGGCTCTGGCCGGGCGGCACACGTCACGCGAGTTCACGTCCGATCCGCTGCCGTTGCAGACATTGTCCAATCTACTGTGGGCAGCCTTCGGTGTGAACCGTCCGGACGGCTATCGCACCGCGCCGTCGGCGAGAAACTGGCAGGAGACGGATCTTTACGTGTTCCTCGCGGACGGAGTCTATCTCTATGACGCGACGGCCAATCTGCTGCAGCCGGTTCTGGCCGGTGACCATCGCGCCGCCGCGGGCAAGCAGGAATTCGTCAAGGATGCGCCGCTCAGTTTGGTGTACGTTGCCGATCTCGCGCGCATGGGTGATGCTGCGCCCGAGGATAAGGCGCTTTATTCGGCGGCGGATGCGGGTTTCATCGCCCAGAACGTTTATCTTTTCTGCGCGTCAGAAGGGCTTTCCGTGGTCGTGCGCGGCATGGTGGATCGTGAGGAAGTCGTCAGGCTTCTGAACTTGCGCAGCGATCAAAAAGTCATTCTCGCGCAGACCGTCGGCTATCCGAAAAAGTAACTTTCCGGACCATTCTTCATCGCATCAAGGAGTCCGTCATGGCTTATCCGGCAACCGTTCGCGAAGTCTACAGCGCCAAAATCGCCGGTATCAAAGAGGCCGGAATGTTCAAGGAGGAGCGCTATATTCACGCGCCGCAGGGAGCCGACATCGAAGTGGAGTTCCCCGCGGGCTCGCCTCCCAAGAAGGTCATCAACCTGTGCGCCAACAACTATCTGGGGTTGTCCAGTCATCCCGATGTGGTGCAGGCGGCGCACGAAGGACTGAACCATCGTGGCTACGGCCTGTCGTCGGTGCGCTTCATCTGCGGCACGCAGGACATCCATCGCCGCCTCGAAGATATGCTCACCAAGTTTCTCGGCACCGAGGACACGCTGCTCTTTCCCTCGTGCATGGATGCGAACGCGGGCGTGTTTGAAGCGGTGCTCAGCGAGCAGGACGTGATGATCGCCGACCGCCTCGTGCACGCCTCCATCGTGGACGGCATGCGGCTGTGCAAGGCGATGCAGGACACCTACAAGCACTCCGACATGGGACACCTCGAGGAGAAATTGCAGGAGCATCAGGACAAACGCTTCCGGCTGGTGATCACCGACGGCGTGTTTTCCATGGACGGCGACATCGCCAAGCTCGATCAAATCGTGGCGCTGGCGGAAAAGCACAATGCAATGGTTTTCGTTGACGATTCGCACGCCTCGGGTTTTATCGGCAAAACCGGGCGCGGTACGCACGAGCACTGCGGAGTGGTCGGCAAGATGGATATTATCACCACCACGCTCGGCAAGGCGCTGGGCGGCGCGTCGGGTGGCTGCGTGAGCGGGCGGCGCGAAATAGTGGAACTCTGCCGGCAGCGGGCGCGGCCCTACCTCTTTTCCAACACCGTCGCGCCGGTGATCGTTTCCGGTGCGATCAAGGTGCTCGAACTGATTTCCAAAACAACCGAACGCCGCGACACGCTGGAGCAAAACACGATATACTGGCGCAAGCAGCTCACCGACGCGGGTTTCGACATCAAGCCGGGAGAAAGTCCCATCGTGCCGGTTATGCTCTACAACGCGAAACTCGCGCAGGACGTGGCCCGCGATCTCTTCGCCGAAGGAATCTACGTGGTCGGGTTCTTCTTCCCGGTGGTGGCGAAAGGACAGGCGCGCATCCGCACGCAGCTTTCGGCGGCGCACACGAAGGAGCATCTCGACAAAGCTATCGCGGCATTCGTCAAGGTGGGGAAAAAGTACAATATCCTTGGCAAGTCGAAGAAAGAGATCATTGACATGTACGGCATGTGAGCCGCACACGACGCACCTGTGAAATGAAGCGGGCCTCCCATGGGAGGCCCGCTTCGCGCTATCGGTCACGTTCGCCATTGCCGGTCAGGAGACCGACAACGGCGGTTCGCGTTGGACTCAGTTCTTGGTGACCACGCGGTAGAAGGCGCAAATCGAATCCGCACCGTTGACATGAGAGGTTGCAAGGCGAGTTGTGCCGGTCAGAAGATGGGCACGATCCGGGTGAGAATGATGAGCAGCGCGGCGGCAATCAGCAAGGCCGGCGCCATCCGTCGCGCCACTTCTTTCACCGCCGTGGGCCCGTCCCATTCGGGCCGGCGCCAGTGCTCGTACAACTTTCCGGCCAGCCACCACGCGGCGAACGCCCACGCCGTCCCGCTCGCCACGTCATAGATGATGTGCTGCTTGACGAAGAGGGTCGAAACAGAGATCAGGAACGCCAGCCCCCCTACCGCCCATTCGCCCCAGCGCGGCAAACCCTGCTTGAGGCACATCAGATAGACCAACCATGCGAAGATCACATGCAGGCTCGGCAGCTTGTTGGCGCTGGGCTGATAATCCGTGGTGTAAATGAAGTGCAGTACGCGCTCGGAAAATGAGATCCCCAACTCGGGACGAGCGATGTGCACGGGCATGATGAGATACATGGCCAGCGCCGGCAGGTTGGCCACCACGAGGGCCAGAAGGCCGCGGTTGAAGCGCTGCCAGTCCGTGGCGACGATGAGCGGCAGAAGCGGAAAGTAATAGCAGAGCTGATAGACCCAAACGAACTCGGGAATCAACGGAATCCTGCGGTCGAGCGCCGTGGTCAGCTCGATACCCGGCAGCGTGGCGGCGAACCGCCCCACCAGTTCGATGACCACAATCCACACCACATAGAAAAGCACGGCGATCTTGACGTAGAAGGCGCGATGCCGGTCGCGAGAAATCTCAGGCATGAGATGCGTTGATGTTTGCGGGTCCCAATCTCAGAATGACCAGAGACCCCCCCCTACCCCTCCCGCGAGCAGGGGGGAATGACATTCTCCCCCCGTTTACGGGGGGACAAAAGGGGGGTTCGGCTAGGAAGAAGCACGAGAGTACCCATTCTAAGATGGCTTCATGTGCAGTTCGGCCCGCCTGCGAGCGGGCCGAGAATGTCGGGAGCTTGGCTGCCGATGTACCGTCAGCGCTTGCCGCCCTCGGTCATCAGCGACCACAGATTGCGTTTGCGCGGCGCCGGCGCGGGCACCAACACCTCCAGACAGGCCGGCAGGACTTCGACCTCGAAATCGCAGTCCACGTGGTGAAGCTCGCCGTCCACCTGAATCGGCTCGGCGCGCACGCGCGAGACTTCCAAGCGGCGGAAGTTCACAGTTTGCACGCCCTCCATCGCGTCAATCGTGCCGTCGAACAGACGATAGAGCTGCGGCAGACCCTTGAGCGCGTCAATATGCTGGATGGCGATCAGCTTGAGCATGCCGTCGTCGTGGCGGGCGCTGGGCGCGATGCGCGCGCCGCCGCCGTACTGCGTCAGATTGGCCACGGTGAGAATCAGCGGCCGCAGCACGTCCAGTTCGCGGCCGTCCACGCGCAGGTGAAAGTCCTGCCCCCGGTAGGTGAAAAAACGCAGCAAGCCGGCGAAAATGTAGGAGAACTGACCACGGATGAGGGACTGCTCAAAGCCTTTCACCAGCTCCGCCTCCCACGCCAGACCGCAGGTGACAAGAAACGGTCTTCCGGCGGCCAGGCCCACGTCAATGCGCTGCCGCTCCGCCACGCGCAGCGCCTGCGCCGCCTGCCGCGGGTTCAACGGAATGCCGAAGTGCCGCGCAAAACCGTTGCCGCTGCCCATCGGAATCACTCCCACCGCCACCTCGCTGCCGATGAGTTCGGAGGCCACGGTGTTGATGATGCCGTCGCCGCCCACCACGATCACGGTGTCCACGCCGTCGGCAATCGCCCGCTGCGCTTTGGCCTTGCCGTCGGCCGCGTTTTCGCTTTCCTGCGCGTCGAATTCGATGCCGTCGGTTTCCCACACTTCGCGCAGAAATCCGAGCACCTCCCGCCGCGAGAAGTAATAGCCGGAGTGCGGGTTGATAAGAGCCCGGACTTTGCGCGGCGCCTCGTCACACATCGTCGTTATTCCTCCTCACGGGACTTTCGCGGCGGCTACCAACGCAACTGCTGCCACGCGGGATCCCAAACGGGAAGCTCCGTCGGCGGCTGGCGCAGCACAGCCAGCAAATCTTTCGGCACGTATTTCCTGGGCACGATCACGTTCAACACGTATTCGTCGAACCAGTCATCGGACATGGTGAAGAAACCTTTGTCGCCGCGCTCGTCGCCCCAACTGTTCTCCACCCGCCAGCGGTGCGGCTTGCCGTCCACCATGTCCACTCCCACTAACACCATGGCGTGATTGCTGGAACTGTGCCGGTAGTTCAGGCGCTGCGTCTTGGTCATGCCCAGCGGCACGCCGAACAGGGACTCGTAATCCACCAAGCCCTTAACCATCAGCCCCTTCTTGCCGCTGACGTCGAAGCCCATGTCGCAGCCGAACCAGACGCGCTGGCTGTCGAGCAGTGCGGCCAGCGCGATCTCTTTCATCCGCTTCACGTCCACGTTCACGAAGTCAATGTCGGGCCGGTCCGCCATGGCTTTGGTCAGCCGGATAGAATAGTGTTGCTGGTAGGGATGAACGGGGAAATCGGCCAGCGAAACGTAGTCGGCAAGGTCGGTGGCGATAACCTCATGATAGAACTGCTGCGGAGTGTAGGTGTGCGTTTCGGTGACCACGCCGCTGTCGCTGGTCACGCGCCACAGGAACTCGCCGGGCGGCTCGCCGTAGTTGATGACCAGCAGGCGCATGACGTCCTGCAGCATCTTCATTTTCTCCGCGCGCAGCGCCTCCACCGGCTGCCCTTGAGCGGTCAGCTCGCGCAGCACCGAGGCGTCGCGCCGCAGCAGCGACTGAAAGACAATGTCCATGCGTTCCGTATTCGACGAACTCTTGGTCTCGCCCATGAACTTCTTGGGCAGCACGCCGTATTTCTCCACCAGACCTACCACGTAGCCCCAATAGCCGCCGTCGTCCACGGGCTCATCCAACATGTGATCCACTTCGCGGTCCATGAGATCGCGGGTGCGCGTCTCGATGATGAACTCGAGGAACACGTTGGATTTTTCCAGCCGGTCCCAGAAGGCCATGTAGCTCTGCGAGAGTTCGAAGTCTTCGAGCTTGTAGCGCTTGACCACGCCCTGCCGCAGCATGTTCATGCCGGCGAACAGCCAGCAGCGGCCGGTGTTCTCTTGATCGGTGATGCCCTTGGTGGGCAGCGAAAACGAGAACACGTCGTCGCTGGTGGCGGTGATCTCGCGATTCAGGACAAGGTCTTTGATGTCGTTATTGGTCACCGCGTTCATGGCCGCTCGCGTGGGCGCATCCAAACGCACCGATTGCAAAAGCGAGCGCACCTGATCAGGCGAGAGTCCGCCGTCCGGCTCCGCCGCCGTGGCCGCCGCAGCCGTCAGGGCAACCGATATCAGGGCGATCAAGGTCAAACGGTTCATGGTCATTCTATCCGTGATTTGCAAACACGCAGGGCGGGAGTAGGTCACGACGCGGGAAGCGCCTCCAGCAGGCGGGGCAGCGCTTCGGCGGCTTTGGCCTCGATGAAAATGTCCGTGATCTCCCGGGTATAGTTGGATTCGGCGGGATTGATCTCGATCAGCGTGGCGCCTTTGGACTTGGCGATGCGCGGCACCAGCCCCGCCGGCATGACCTCGCCGGTGGTGCCGATAACCAGCATGACGTCGGCGCGTTCGGCCTCAAGGAAGGCGCGCGCGTAGGCATGATGGGAGATCGGTTCGCCGAAGAAAACGAAATCCGGTTTGAGGATGGCTCCGCACAACCGGCAGGTCGGAGGCAGCTTGCTCAAATCGGTTTGCGAGGCCTCGCAGGATTCCGCGCAGTCCACGCACCGCAACGTGCGCGCGCTGCCGTGAAACTCCACCACCACCCGGCTGCCCGCCCGCTGATGGAGGTTGTCAATGTTCTGAGTGATGAGCGCCTTCAGAACTCCGCGGCTTTCTAACTCGGCCAAGGCCACATGCGCGGCGTTGGGCTGCGCCTTGTCGAAGGCCTCGTAAAAAATCTCGCGAATCACTCGCCACGAGGCTTCCGGGTTCCGCAGAAAGAAGTGAATATCGAGAGACTCGGGATCATACTTCTGCCACAGTCCGCCCTCGCCGCGAAAGGGCGGAATGCCGCTCTCGACGGATATTCCGGCGCCGGTGAAGGCCACGACGTGCCTGCCCGACCCGATGGCCTCCGCCGCCCTCTGGTATGCGGTCGCTGTAGCCAATCTCTTATTAAACCGACAATTGTGTGACTCAGCGCGGGAGATGCGGGGCCAATTCCAAACATATCAATTTAACACCCAGCTCACAAACTCGCAACAGAAACTGTCTTAATGTATGTCGAGCGATTTGAGAGCCTTCGGACGGCAGGAGATTCTTCCCTACTTGCGGCGGGCTCTGCCCGCCTCGGAAGAGGGCGGCCGGGAGGCCGCCGGAAGTAAGTGATAGTGTTCCTGTCCGAGAGGCCCCCCGGGGGCAGACCGATGCGCGGGAGAGCTTTCTTACTGCGGCAGGGTTGCCAGATAAGCGGCGACGAGGCTGTCATCGTGCGAGAGTGAAAGAGCATGACTCAGGCTCTCTTGTGCGCTGGCGGCATCCCCTTCGATCCTGGCCACCATCGCCAGGCCGCAGTATCCCTCGATCCGCCTTGCGACGGACGGTTCCTGAACAAGCGACACGTAGAAGCGTTTGGCCTCCGATTCCTGGGCGGCATCTCTGGCGAAGATCATGCGGAACATCTCTTCGGCGCGAGTCAGATCACGCGTTCGCACAACCATCTCTGCCATCGCCATTGGCGGCAGGGGGGAATTCGGATCGAGCTGCGAAGCCAGCAGATAGACCATGCTTGCATCCGCTGTCCCCGACAAGTTCTCGTATGCCCGGCCCATTTCCAGCAACTGTCGTGTGTCAATCAGGCGAGTTTCCCAGCCGGTGACGACCGAGTCGGCATAGACCGCGTCGCGGACGGCGTTGATCTGCTCGCGCGCTTGCTCCCACTCGCGCCGGGAAATATGGTAGATCGCCAGATTGTAATGAAAGCGCGGATTGTCGGAGTGCTTGAGAGCTTCTTCGTAGCACCGTGCCCACTGGTCAGGCTCATTACGCAGGCGATAGAACGCGCCCAGATAATCCCACCCGCTGGCGCTGCGCTCCGGGTCCAAACGGAGGAGGTGCGTAAAGCGGGACAGGGCGCGCGTCCCCGAGGCTTGCACTCCGATCCACGGAATCGTCATCAGCATCAGCCACGCCGCCACCAGCGGCAGCGCAGCCGCCCGCTCGCGCGGTGAGGGCCGCCATTCGCTCCACAGCGACAGCGAAGCGAAAGGCACGGCCAGCAGCAGCGCGCATCCGATATCCCAGTCGCGCGCCATGCCCAAATGCGAGTTGTGCATGATGTAGGCGGCGAGTGGAAAGGCGAGCGCCAGCGCGAGCAGCAATCGTTCGCCGCTCCATTCCCGGCGATCTCGTCGCGCAATAAACCGGCCGCAGAGCAGAGCGAGAAACGGGCCGCAGGCCAGCACCAGACCGTTGGCCAGATCCACCAAGTGTCGCGGCAGAAACACGTAACCGCTGGCAGATGCGCCGCTGGGCCACAGCGGCAACAAAATTGAGGTACCGCGGTGCCAGCCGATGACGAAGTAAGTCACAACCGCCGCGGCCATGAACATGCAGCTTGTGAAGAACACAGCCTTTGGTTTCAGCGGTCGCTTGGTGATTCCCCACGCGACATAAGCCGCCACCGCCGGCCAGAAAGTCAGTGCCGCATAATTGAGTGCCGCCGCGAGCACTGCTAACAGCGGCACCCAGAAGCTGAACCGCCCGCGCCGCAAACTGCTCAGCATGAGCGCCAGCATCACGCTGAGCGCGCCGGCCATGAGAACGTACAGTTCCACATAGCCGAAAAAGAGCGCGATGCCGCCCCACGCAAATCCCCACAGCAGAGCGGTCAGCGGCCTAACTCCCGCCGCGCGCGCAAAGCGCAGCCACGCCAACACCGCCGCCATGCCCGAGAGCGCGCTGGTCAGGCGAAAAACACCCGGCACGTCCATTCCTATTAGCGGACGAAGCACATGGTGAAGCTGATCGAGGGCGGCCATCGTGAGCGGCCCGCGGCGCGTCCAAATATTTGGGTCCGGGTTCGACAGCTCGTCAATCCACAACTGCCCGTCACCCAAGAGCGGAACGGCTGAAGCGAACACGTAGAAAGCGACGCCGCACAAGAGAGCAAGAATGGCATCGAACAGCAGCGGATGAAATTGAACTTGGCGAATTCTCGCCGCTGCGGCCGCAATCCATGACGGCCACAAGCTCAGCAATGCGAGCAGCCCGGCGGCCCCCGCCAGACCGATGCGCGACTCGAAGGAGCAATAGGCAAGGAAATGGAATCCCCAAGTCCGGGCGTGCGGGAACAAGACGCCGAAAGTGACTACGGTGGCGAGAACTGCGAAACACGCGCGAAATGGAGTGAGTGTTTGCATGGACTCGGCGACTCTGCGCCGGGCGAAGAGGAGTCTCAGACCTTCTTCAGGAATTTCTCGATCCGCCCGCAGGCTTCCATGATGGTGCTTTCTGCAGCGGCGAAGCTCAAGCGCATGGCACGATCATCGCCGAAAACCACACCTGCCATTATCGCCACATACTCCTCTTCAAGAAGCTGCGCGGAAACCGCCAGCGATCCGGGATACGGTTTGCCCGCCGCTTTCCACACGCCGTCAATGCGCGGGAACATGTAGAAAGCGCCTTCGGGTTTGGGAGCTTCCACGTGCGGCCAACACGAGACCAGTGAGTAGATCAGGTCTCGCCGCTTCTCGAAGACACGCCGCATTTCCTCGCGGTCTTTCTGATCGTTGGAGACGGCCTCGATGGCCGCATGCTGCGAAATCGCGCTGGGCGAGGAGGTCATTTGCGATTGCAGCTTGGCCGCCGCGGCCACCATCTCTGGCGGCCCGCAGCCCCAGCCCAGCCGCCAGCCGGTCATGGCGTAACTCTTCGAACAACTGCTGACGTAGAGCGTGCGTTCGTAGAGCTCGGGCACGTGCGCGGGCGAAGCCTGACGCCGGCCGTCGTAGAGCAAGTGCTCGTAGACTTCGTCGGATAGAACCCACGCCTTGGATTTCAGAATCACCGGCGCGAGTGCGGCGATCTCCTCTTTGGTGTAAGCCGTGGACGACGGATTGTTGGGCGTGACCAGCACGATCATCTTTGTCTTGGGCGTGATCGCGTGTTCGAGCTGTTCGGGCGAAACGAGATAACGGCTCCGGGGTTCGGTCTCCAGAATCACCGGCACGCCCCCGGCCAGTTTGATGACTTCGGGATAGGCAAGGAAGTACGGTGCGGGCAAAATCACTTCATCGCCGGGATTGATGGCGGCCAGCATGAAGTTCGTAATGACGTGCTTGCCGCCGTTGGAAACGAGGATTTGCTCGGGTGCATAAGCGAGCTTCTGATCACGCGCGATCTTCGCCGATATCGCTTTGCGCAGAGATAGAGTGCCGCGGCCCTCGGTATAGCGGGTGATGCCGTGGTCAATGGCGTACTTGCCGGCTTCGCGGATTGCTGGCGGGGTCTCGAAATCAGGCTCGCCCACGGACAGAGAGAGCACCGGCTTGCCTCCGGCCTTCAAAGCCGCCGTGCGGGCCACGATTTCGAGGGTCAGAGCCGAGGAAATGCAGTTGGTGCGTTCGGCTGGTGGATGAATCACGGAGGGCTCTCCTGTGGCAATGGTCGCATAAGATACAAAATCTGCGCGTCATAGGTTGTCTCAGCAGCAGGTTGCCAGAACAGACGAGAGGCAGTTCGTGAATCTTTTCCCTTGACTTTCTGAGGAAAAGTGCTAAAATAATAAGTTCCTGCCTGAGCTTTCCGCTCGATCCAGAGACGCAAGGCGAATCCCACCTCTCTTTGCCGGCGGCAGGGGAGTCCGGGTTCGCTTTTTTCACGCGACTGTCCGCAAGTCTCCGCGAAATTTCCGACATTTTAAGATATTGTTCGCCAATCTGGAGTTTCCCGATGAACATCTTTGAAGAATCCTGCGAGTACCACCGCCGCGGCCGGCCGGGCAAAATCGAAATCGCGCTCACCAAGCCTTGTCAGACGCAGCACGATCTGGCTCTGGCTTACACCCCCGGGGTGGCCGGCCCCTGCCTTGAAATTGAGAAGAATCCCGCCGACGCCAACATCTATACCATGAAGGGCAACCTCGTGGCCGTGGTGTCCAACGGCACGGCCGTCCTCGGTCTCGGCGACATCGGCGCGCTGGCCGGCAAGCCTGTGATGGAAGGCAAGGGTGTGCTCTTCAAACGCTTTGCCGACGTGGACGTGTTCGACATCGAAATCAACAGCCATGATCCCGAGGAGATCATCAAGGTCTGCCAGCTCCTCGAACCGACCTTCGGCGGCATCAACCTCGAAGACATCAAGGCGCCCGAGTGCTTCCATATCGAAGAGACGCTCAAGGCGACCATGAACATCCCGGTCTTCCATGACGATCAGCACGGCACGGCCATCATTACCGGCGCGGCACTGCTCAACGCGCTGGAACTTGTGGGAAAGGACATCGCCAAGATCCGCGTGGTGTTCTGCGGAGCGGGAGCTGCGGGCATCGCTTGCGCCAAAATGTATCAAGCACTCGGCGTGAAGCGAGAGAACGTCCTCATGGCGGACACCAAGGGCGTTCTCTACGCTGGCCGTGAAGACCTCGATCCCAAGCATCCCAAGTACAACAAGTACAAAGCGTACTTCGCGCAGAAGACCAATCTGCGCACGCTGGAACAGGCCATGAAGGACGTGGACGTATTCTGCGGCGTGTCGGTGAAGGATCAGGTCTCGAAGGACATGGTGCGTTCGATGGCCAATGACCCAATTGTCTTCGCGATGGCCAATCCCGATCCGGAAATCACTTATCCCGATGCTAAAGACGCGCGCTCGGACGTGATCATGGCCACCGGCCGCAGCGATTATCCGAATCAGGTCAATAATGTGCTCGGCTTCCCGTTCATTTTCCGCGGAACGCTCGATTGTCATGCTTCGCAGATCAACGAGGTCATGAAGATCGCGGCCTCCAAGTCGTTGGCTGATCTGGCCAAGGAAGACGTGCCCGACTATGTGTGCGCGGGCTACAAACTTGACCGCCTGCATTTCGGACGCGAATATCTCATTCCCAAACCCATAGACCATCGCGTGCTGCTGTGGGAGGCGGTGGCGGTGGCCAAGTCCGCCGGCGAGAGCGGCGTGGCACGTCAGCCCATCACCGATTTCGACGCGTATCGCGACCAATTGGAAGCGCGTCTCGGTCATGGCCGGGAGATCGTGCGCATGTTCATCAACAGTGCCAAACGCGCGCCTAAGCGCATCGCCTTTCCCGAAGGCGAGCATCCGAAGATCCTGCGCGCGGCGGAACTGATCGTGCAGGAAGGCATCGGCACGCCCATTCTGATCGGCCAGACGGCGGCCATCGAAAAGCGCAAGGCGCAGCTCGGACTTTCGCTGCACGGCTGCGAGATCGTGGACATTCAGACTCTGCCGCCGGAGGAAATCAACACCTATGTGGATGAGCTGTGCAGAATCCGTCATCGCAAGGGCGTGACCAAGGCCGAAGCGCGCAAGCTTCTAACCGATCCCAATTATCTCGGCATGATGCTGGTGAGACTTGGTAAAGCCGATACGCTGCTGGCCGGTGTGGGGCAGCACTATCCGAGCATGATGCGTCCCGCCTTGCAGCTTCTGGAAAGAAAGCCGGGCGTGAATACCGTGGCCGCCTTGTACGCGCTGGTTTTCAAGGAGCGGACGGTGTTCCTCGCCGACACGGCGGTGAATCTGGAGCGCAACGAGGCCGAGAGTCTGGCGGAGATCGCGATTCTGTCGGCCGACACCGTGCGCAAGTTCGGCGTCGAGCCGCGCGTGGCCATGCTCAGTTTTTCCAACTTCGGCAGCGTGGAGCATCCGCTGGCCCGCAAGGTGGCGCAGGCGACCGAGCTGGTGAAGAAGATGCGGCCCGACATCGTGGTGGACGGTGAGATGCAGGCTGACACGGCCGTGCTCGAATCCATCATCAGCAACACCTATTCCTTCTCGAGCCTGAAGGGTGCGCCGGCCAACACGCTCATCTTCCCCGACATGACCAGCGCCAACATCGCCTACAAGCTGCTCTGGCATTTGGGACACGCCGAAGCCATCGGCCCGATTCTGATGGGCATGGCCAAGAGCGTGCACGTGCTGCAGCGCGAATGCGACGTCAGCGACGTGGTGCAAATGGCGGCCTACGCGGTGGCGGACGCGAAGTAGACAGAGAGACGAGATTCGGAAAGGCGGCGTGCACCAGCGCCGCCTTTCTTTCACCGTTCTCCCCCCGTTCACGGGGGGACAAAAGGGGGGTCTTCTCTTTCCGCCGAGCCGGGTCAGTCTTCGCCACCCGGCCGGAATCTGCTCGCGCGGGCGTCCAGAATCCCTCTCCGTAGCCGCGCACGGCCTCACGATCTGGAACTGTAGGGACACAGCCTGCTGTGTCCGTCTTTCCGCCGAGCAGGGTCGCTGACCCTGCTGGAATCGGGGAGCCGCGCGAGGGGTAGGGACACCCGCTCGCGGCGAAAAAAGATAAGGAGATAAGACAATGAAGTCTAGTAATAAACAATCCGCGCATCAAGCTGTTCGTCATAAGCGGAAAGCCACTGATGAAGCAGTGCCCATTGAACATAGCTCATTACTGCAATTCGCAGAATTTGACTTGGAAATGGCACTATCCGAGCTCTTTGGAATGAAGCATTGGAGCGGTACAACTTCCCTTTTTGAGTATCCCAAGCACGTTCAAAGTGCGGTTGCGGAAGCCATAAGCAAAATAGAAATGGAAGTTACTAATCGTGTTTCCACGGATGAGCGTTTGCGAGGAGTCTTGTTACATTGTACTGATTCGTTAAAGAAATATTCGCGGCAATTGGAAGTAAGTAATGCTTCGCAAATTGGCGTGATTGCTCGTCTGTTGCACATCATTGCTTACCTGCTGGGATTCGACCACGGACGAGGTGAAATCAATCGCCATGTAATTTACTATCAGACTCAAGAGCAGCTCGAAAGAGATGTGGATTTGACCAAAGGAGAAGGGTGGAAGAACCGAGCTTTTGAGTACGTGAAACGTTATGAGGTTATCAAATCCCTGCAAGGTCAAGGGATCCCAAGAAAACAAATAGCCCTCATTGTGAATATCCCCTATCATAGAGTATGTGCTTACTTAAGAAAAGAAAAGGAATATCTTCAAACCATGCGCACAATGGAGTTCATGGAAAAAGAGAGGGCAAAAAGCCGAGAATAGGAGTTAGCAATTTAGTCCGCGGATCGCACTGCCGTGCGCGGCTACGGAATGGACAGCAAGAGCGCACTGCCGCGCGGCACTACCGGGATTCCGTTTGATTCGGCTCGGCGAGGCAGAGCGAAGGCATTGAATATTGCATTTCGCATTCTGGATACTGGAGGATTGACAACATGGGTTTGGTGCAGGAACCGGTGAAAGTGCAGACAACAGCGGAAACGACCGGCTCGGAGCTGACGCTGCGCGCGATTCTGTCGGGCCTCGTGGTCGGGTCGCTGATCGGTGCGTCGAACGTGTGCATCGGTCTGAAAATCGGCTGGACGTTCGGCGCGTCCATCACCGCCGCGGTGATTTCATTCGCGCTCTTTCGCGGCTTGAGCCCACTTTTGCGCCGTCCCTACGGCGCGAAAGAAAATCTCATCACCGCCACGGCGGGCAGCGCGGCGGGCACCATGGCCTCGGCGGGAGGATTCGTGGCCTGCATTCCCGCGCTGGAACTCTACCGCCAGCAGGCCATGGGGCCGGGGCATAATTTGACCTACGGACAACTGGTGATCTGGGCGATCTCCGTTGCCTTCCTCGGAGTGTTCTTCGCCGTGCCTCTGCGCAAGCAAATGGTGGTGCGCGAGAAACTGCGTTATCCCACCGGAACCGCCGCCGCCGAAACCATCAAAGCCATGTATTCGTCGGGAGTGGAAGCGGTGAAGAAGGCGAAGGTATTGCTCTACGCCGCCGTTCTCGCCGCCGCTTTCAAGCTCATCTTTTCCATCAAACCCACCGGCCTGCCGCATTTTCTCGATCTGTCTCTCGACGATGTCGGTTTGGCAAGCATCGGCATTCTCGGAGTCACGCTGGCCGCGGTGCGCATGGGCGTGAGCCTTTCGCCCATGATGCTCGGTGCGGGAATTCTTGTCGGTCCGAAAGTCGGCTGGTCGCTTTTTGCGGGCGCGATTCTCGCGTGGGGGGTCGGCGCGCCGGTGCTCTACTATCTCAACATCGTGGAATGTCCGCACAGCCAGCTCTATACCTATGCCTTTCGCTGGCTCTTGTGGCCCGGCGTAGCCTGCATGGTGGCCTCGGGTTTCGCCAGTCTCGGCCTGCAATACAAAGTGATCGGCCACACGTTCACTTCCTTTACGAATCTGCTCAAAGGCAGGAAGGTTGCTCAGACTGCCGATGACGTTGAGGACGCGCCCGATCCGTTCCCCATCAAATGGTGGGCGGTGGGCATGGTGGCGGCGACCGCGCTGACCACGACTCTGGCGCACGTTTACTTCGACATCGCCATCTGGATGGGCATTCTGGCCGTCGTGCTGTCATTCCTGATTGCCACCATTGCCGTGCGCGCCACCGGCGAGACGGATATCAATCCGGTGGGCGCGATGGGCAAAATTACGCAGGTGGTGTACGGCGCGCTCGATCCGGGACGCATTCCTACCAATCTCATGGCGGCGGGCATCACCGCCGCGGGCGCGAGCCAGGCGGGCGATCTGATGCACGATTTGAAAGCGGGCTGGATGCTCAAGGTTTCCATTCGCAAGCAGGTCATCGCGCAGCTCTGCGGCGTCATCGTCGGTGTTTTCACCGCAGCCGCCGTGTATCGCCTGCTGACCGCCGCTTACACGATTCCGGGAGACGATTTCGCCGGGCCGGCGGTGATGGCGTGGCACGCCATGGCCGAGCTTTTGGCCAAAGGCGTCAAGTCACTCCCGGCGCACGCGATGACGGCGGCGGTGGTCGGTGCGGTGGTGGGTGTTGTCATTCCGGTGATCGGCGCCATGAACCGGAAAATCGGTAAGTGGCTACCCTCGCCCATTGCGCTGGGTATCGCCTTCATGGTCACGCCGTATTCGTCGCTCTCCATGTGGCTGGGCGCGTTCTTGACTTATCTTTATAATAAGAAGCACGCAGACAAAGTGGATCGCTTCGGTGCGTCGCTGGCATCGGGACTCATCGCCGGCGAGGGCCTGATGATGGTGGTGATCGCCATCATGCTCATTCTCGGAGTGCAGTGGGTATGATGCCGATCCGATCCTCACTGCGGGTTCTGCTTTGCGCCTTGCTGGTCATCGGGCTTGCGTCAAGTTCCGAGGCGGCGCGCCGCAAGAAGAGAAAAGAACCTGTCATTGTCACGCCGCCCACCTTGGTGGAACGGGCGCAAGCGGTTCGACTTGCGCTCGAGAAACGTGCGCACGATCCGCAGGTGTCGCTTGCCGAGCGCTTGCGCGCCGCTTTACGCATCGGCTCTCTGGTCGTCGGCGATTCCGATCTAATCGCTCTGACCGCCACGGATTCGGCGCAAGCGCAGGAGATTCGCGCTGAGCTTTTTCTGGACGCGTACCAATTTGAGGACGCGGCGCGGGCGCTTTCCGAGGCGGCGAAGCTCCCGTCCGATCCGGAATTGAGATGGCTGGACTATCGCTGGCGGTTTGTGCGCGAAGATTTGCGGGGCATTGATTCGCTGTCGGGCGCGGCGCTGGCCCGCGACACGAATGACGTCGCGGCGCAGGCGGCGCGCGCCGAGCTGGCGCTGCGGCTTCTGAAGTATGATGATGCGGAAGCCCAGTACCGCCGCCTTCTCTCGCGGGCGCCCGATGCGGCATGGACGTCACGGGCCGCCACCGGACTGGCCCGGGCTCTCGGCAAGAGGGAGCGCTTTCAGGAGTCCTTGGACACGCTGCTCACGCTCATGGATTCCACGCGGCTCGGCGACGAAGCTTTGGCCAACATGGGTCTGGCGCTGATCGGCCTGAGCCGCATCAACGAGGCCATCGAGCTGTTTGACGAGGCCACCCGCTGGAATCCGGACAATGAACCGGCGCAGTACTATCTCGGCAACGGTTACTGCCGCTTGAGCTATACGCAACTTCGCGTGAAGAACGGCGGCTGCTTTCCCGCGGAAGCATCACCCACGCAAGCCGAAGCACGCCGCCTGTTTGCGGAGGGTGACACGGCGCAGGCGGTGCAGATCAGCCGCCGCACGGCGGATGCATTTCCACAAGACGTCGAATCGCGCACGTTGTTGGGGTCCATTTTCTGGGAGCAGAGCCGATTCGACAGCGCGGCGGCCCGCTTCCGAGAAGCGTTGACTCTTCTTCCCAACTATGGCCGCGCGCGCAACGGACTGGCGAAGTCTCTCGAAGGCATGCGCATGCGGCAGAACGTGCACCGCGCCGCCGACTCGACGGTCTTCGCCCGCACCCCCCTGCCGGACGTGCCGCGCATCGCAGAGTTCGTGCTCAACTACCAGAGTCTTTTGCCGCGCCATCAGAAGCAGGTTGCCCTCTCGCTGGCGCCGTGGCGGGCCTATCTGCCGGTGCTCATCGAGTGCGGCAGTCGCTATTACATCAAGCCGCTGCACGAACTGCTTTCTGAATGCCCGAACTTGGAGACGCTGCGCGATCAGCGCATTGATTACGATTCGCGGCTGTGGGATGACGTGCGCGGCTGCGGCGAATTCACCACTGTCACCGGTATTGAGGACGTGGAACGGAGCGTTTTCAAAGGCTACAATACCGTGCTGCATGAACTCACGCATCAGGTCCACGGTGTTTTTCCGGCGGAGGACGCAGACCGCATCCGCGACCTGTTCCACGCGGCCCGCATCCGCGAGGACGGCGGGCGGCCCACTTTCTTGAGCCGCTATCAGCAATCGAGCGTGTGGGAGTATTTTGCGGAAGGCGCGAACGCGCTGTACACGATGCGAAGAGATGCGTACGACACGCGCGAGATCGTGCGCGAGCGGCTGATGGAGCGCGACACCGCTCTGGCCGCTGCGGTGCGATACTACGCCAACGGTCCCAACCTGACGGCTTGCTACGCGGTGGGCTTGGTGAACGCGGCCGAGGAGGCGCTGAAGAGGCAAAAGACGACCGATGCGCTGCTCTTCGCGAACAAAGCCTTCGCGCGCGCGCCGCATAGCGAAGCGGTGCTCAAAGAGCTGGTGCGGATCAACTCGATTATGGATTGGGACTCGGCCGCTTTGGCCTACGCCGATAGTTTCTTGGCGATTCATCCCCGCCGGGCCGCCGCGCACACGAAGCTGGCGTCGGCGCGGTTCTTTCTTGACGGCAACAACAGGTCGCAAATTGAACTGCTGAGCCGCGCGCTGGAAGCGGTGGACTCCAGCCAGCGGGACTCGGTGCGGCAAGCGCTGGGCCGTGCACTGTGGTACGAAGGCCGCTATGCCGAGGCGGCGGAGCAATATCGCGCGATTCTCAAGGAAGCGCGGAATGATCCCGATGCGCTCTGGGGTCTGGGGATGGCGCTCGGCGACGGCGGCAATGCCTTTGGTGCGGACAGCGCGTTTCGCGAGGCGATTTCGCGGCGCAGCGGAGTGGTGGAACTGCGGTTGGACTATGCGAGAATCCTCCTGCAAGGTGGACGTCTCGACGAAGCCGCGGCGCAGCTCGAAGAAGCTCAGCTCCTCGCGCGCGGCGATCCGATGGTGATCGCGCTCAAAGGCTGGTACACGGCCAAACGCGGCAACTACAAAGAAGCGCTGCGGCTCTTGGATCGCGCGGTGGAGCTTGCGCCCGAGCAACGGCTGCCGTGGATCTTGCGGCTGGACGTGCGCCAGCAGTACACGCCGCCCAAGCGGCGCGATCCGTTGAAGCGTGACCCGCCGAAGAAGGAAGCGGAAAGAATCCGTCTGATGGAGCAAACGGACATTCCCGCGTGGGTCTTTCAGGAACGCACGGCCACCTATGTTCCCGCCAAGACGTGGCCGCACTTTCAACGTGAATTGCTGAAGCAAATCGGCGATGGGCTCTGAGACGATGGGTTGGGTTTCGATCCTTCCGCCGGTGGGACTTCTGCGCACGCGGGACTCTTGGTGTCGTGGCTGTGGATTCGGTACGCCGAAAAGCCGGTTCCGGCGTAAGATTCAAAGAGAGTTCTTTCAGGCAGAACCGTTATGGGGGTCTCGCGAGGGATGAGGGCGGAGGGATGAGGGATGAACGAGAGACACTCGCGGCGGCAGGCGTCTTCAGTCCTCGCCTGCCCCGCTCCAACCCTCTGTCGCCGCGAACATCTGTCCGCGCAACCCGGCCGGAATCGGTTCCCTCACGCGGGCGTCAAGAACCCCTCTCATTGTCAGAGATTCCGTTCGCAGGTGCGACCACTTCATTCTCCCCCCGTGGACGGGGGGACAAAAGGGGAGTTCTGTCTCTTCCGTATTACCCATTTGTCATGCGAAATCCACGATGAAAACTGCAAAAAACAAACACCCCGCGCTACCTCGCAAGAAACCATCCGAAGTTCAGCCCGCCTCGAAGCTCGTGCGGCTCATCGGCAAGCCGAGCGCGGAGTGGACCACCGATGATCTGGTGGCGCTGGTGCGCGACCAGAACATCCGTCTCGTGAGCCTCATGCACGTCGGTGGCGACGGCTGGCTGAAGACCCTCGACTTCGTGCCTCAGAATGCGGCTCATTTGCGCGACATCCTTACCGCCGGCGAGCGCGGCGACGGCAGCAGCCTCTTTGTGGGCAGCGGCATTCCGGTGGGAGCCTCCGATATCATGCTGCGTCCGCGCCCGCAGAGCGCGTTTCTCGATCCGTTTTCCGTGGAGCCGACGTTGGTCGTGCTGTGCGGTCATCTGGACCGCGAAGGCGCACCGCTGCCGGAATCACCCGACACCGTGCTGCGCGCCGCTTATCAGCGGCTGAAAAAGGAAACCGGTGTGGATCTGTATGCGCTGGGCGAGGTGGAATACTTCGTCGGCAAGCATCCCGGCGACAGCGCCAACTACGGCGCCAACGACCACGGCTATCACGCCAGCTCTCCCTTGGTGTTCGGCGAGAGGTTGCGGCGGCAGGCGCTGCTGACACTGGCCGAAATGGGCGTGCCGGTGAAATATGCGCACAGTGAGGTCGGTTATGTGGCCGCCGACGATCAGGAGAACTGGATTTGGGAGCAGCATGAAATCGAGCTCCTGCTCCAACCTTTGCCTGCCGCGGCGGAAAGCGTGGTGCTGACCCAATGGGTGCTGCGGAATCTGACTCATCAAAGCGGCTGGCTTTGCAGTTTCGATCCGGTGGTGCGGCATGGGCACGCGGGCACCGGCATGCACTTCCATCTCTCGCCGGTCCTCCACGGCGCACATCAGACGCTGACCGGCCGTGACGGCAAGTTTTGCGATGCGGCCAAGTGGTTGATCGTGGGGCTGGCGCGCTACGGCAGCACGCTGATGGCGTTCGGCAACCGCGCCCCGTCGTCCTTCTTGCGACTCACGCAAGGCAAAGAAGCGCCGCAGACCGTCACGTGGGGCCGCTACAATCGCAATGCGCTGGTGCGTTTGCCCATTGTTCCGCGCGACGAACACGGCCGCGCCGCCAGTCCCGAGACCATCGAGTTCCGCCTGCCCGACGGCTCGGCGCATCCCTATCTGCTGTTGGCGGGCATTGCGCAGGCTATGGCGGCGGGAAGGAAACTGCCGGATCTCGATGGTTGGCTGGCCAAGACGGTCACCGATGCCGCCGCCAAACACGTGCACGGCGTGCCTCCGATTCCCAAGAGCTTCGCCGAAATCGCCGAGGCTCTGCGAGCGGACCGGGCCGTCTTCGAGGCCGGTGGAGTGTTCTCCGCCCGGCAAATTGACAGCGCCATCGAAACCATGAGCCGTGACGAGCTAACGATCTGAAGCGGCGGCAAACTCGGCAAATACTTTTTTTCGCAAAGAGGGGCCGACGAGTTGCTCCGGTGCGGAATCGCGCGATCCTTGATATTCTCTGAGAAAATGCTATCTTTTGCCCGTCGTGCCCGCTGACCGCGACTGGTTTTGGGGCACATCCTGACCTGTCCACGAATCCGCAAAACGGAACCATAGCCTATGAAAGTCGGAGTTCCCAAAGAAGCGAATCCGGCGGATCGCCGGGTGGCGCTGGTGCCGGCTACGGCGGCTATCCTCAAGTCAAAGGGACTCGAGGTGGTTGTCGAATCGGGAGCCGGTGCCGGTGCCGAGTATTTGGATGAGGTCTATCGGGAGAAAGGCGCGCTGATCACCGCCACCCGCGACGATGTGTTTTCAACGGCGGACATCATCCTGCAGATCAATCTGCTGGGAACCACGCCCGAGTTGCAAAAATCTGATTTGGCGCGCCTGCGCAAGGGACAGACGTTGGTCGGCTTCGCCTATCCTCTGGAGCATCCGCGGCTCATGGAGGAGCTGGCGGCGCGCGGCGTGACTACCTTCGCGCTCGAACTGGTGCCACGCATCGCCCGCGCCCAGAGCATGGACGCGCTCTCGTCGTTCGCCACCATCGCGGGCTACAAGGCCGTGCTCATGGCGGCCAATGCGCTGCCGCGCATGTTTCCCATGCTGATGACCGCCGCCGGCACCATTTCGCCGGCGCGGGTGTTCGTTATCGGCGCGGGCGTGGCCGGATTGCAGGCCATCGCTATGGCGCGGCGCATGGGCGCGGTGGTGCTCGCCTACGACATCCGCCCCGCCGTCAAGCAGGAGGTGGAAAGCCTCGGCGCCAAGTTCGTCGAGCTTCCGCTGGAAACCAAGGACACGGCCGGTACGGGCGGCTACGCCAGGGCCATGGATGAGGAGTTTTACCGCCGGCAGCGCGAGCTGATGAAGAGCGTCATTTCCAAGAGCGACGTGCTCATCACCACCGCCGCCGTTCCCGGCAAGAAGGCTCCGCTGCTGGTCACCAGGGACATGATCGAAGCGATGCCGCCGGGATCGGTGGTGGTGGATCTGGCGGCGGAGCAGGGCGGCAATTGCGAACTGACCAAAGCGGATCAAACCGTGACCCATCAGGCCGTCACCATTCTCGGGCCGGTCAATATTCCCTCCACGGTGGCCTATCATGCCAGCCAGATGTTCTCCAAGAATATCTCGACCTTTCTTCTGAACATGATCAAGGACGGTCAACTGAACCTCAATTTAGAGGATGAGATCGTGCGCGAGACTCTGGTGACGCGGGACGGAGCGGTGGTGCATCCGCGCGTGCTCGAACTTCTCGGCAAGTCAGGCTCCGGCCGCTGAAAGGGGAAAGAGCTGATGGAAACATTTGTCATCGCTCTCACGGTATTCATTCTCGCCACCTTTCTCGGATTCGAGGTGATTACCAAGGTCCCGCCGCTTCTCCATACACCTCTGGTATCGGGCTCCAACGCGATCTCGGGCATTACGATTGTCGGTTCGCTGATTTGCGCAGGCGGTGGTTTCGAGGCGGTGGCGGCGATCCTCAGCGTCTGCGCCGTGAGCTTCGCCATGATTAACGTCGTGGGCGGCTATTTGGTGACGCATCGCATGCTCAAGGCGTTCAGGAAGAGCCGCACGTGAGCCTCAACATCATCAACTTCGCCTATATTGCCGCGGCTATTTGCTTCATTTTGGGCCTGAAGATGATGGCCCATCCGCGCACGTCCGTGAAGGGCAATATCATCAGCGCGGCGGGCATGCTGCTCGCCATCGTGTTCACTCTCTGGGACAAGGAGATCGTTGACTATCGCCTGATCCCCATCGGTCTCGTTATCGGTTCGGGCATCGGCGCGGTCATGGCGCTCCGGATCAAAATGACGGCCATGCCGCAGATGGTGGCGCTCCTGAACGGCTTCGGCGGTGCGGCCTCCACTCTGGTGGCAGGCATCGAACTCATGACGGCCTCCTCGCGCGGCACGGTCATCACCGACCAGTTCACCATCGCGGTGGCGGCCTCCGGGCTTATCGGCGCGGTCACTTTTTGGGGCAGCTATGTGGCCTTCGACAAACTGCAGGAATGGATTCTCGGCGGCAAACCGTATCACTTCCCCGGCCAGCAACTGCTGAACGTAACGCTCCTCGTCGCCTGCGTGATCGTGGGCGTGATGATCGTCCTCAATCCCTCGGCCGTTTATCTGTACTGGATATTGGTGGCCATCGCCTCGGTGCTCGGCGTCATGTTCGTCCTGCCGGTGGGCGGCGCCGACATGCCGGTGGTGATCTGCCTGCTCAATTCCTACTCGGGCATGGCCGGTTGCGCCACGGGATTCGTCATCAACAACAATGCGCTCATCATCGCCGGCGCGCTGGTGGGATCATCGGGTATCATTCTCTCCGACATCATGTGCCGGGCCATGAACCGCTCGCTCATGAACGTGCTTCTGGGAGTGATCGGGCCGACGGAAGGAACGCCCACGGCCGACGCCATCTACGCGGGCAAAATCAAGTCGGTGACGGCCGAAGAAGTCTCCATGCTCTTCGACGCCGCGCGGCGCGTGGTCTTTGTTCCGGGCTACGGCTTGGCCGTTTCGCAGGCCCATCACGTGGTCAAAGATCTCGCCAACATGCTGGAGGCCAAGGGCATCGAAGTGGACTACGCGATTCATCCGGTGGCGGGCCGCATGCCCGGCCACATGAACGTGCTGCTCGCCGAGGCCGACGTGCCCTACGACAAGATGAAGGAGATGGACGAGATCAATCCTACCATGTCGCAGGTGGACGTGGCGGTGGTGGTGGGCGCCAATGACGTGGTCAATCCCATGGCGCGCACCGACCCCAAGTGCGTCATCGGCGGCATGCCGATTATTGACGCGGACAAAGCCCGCACGGTGGTGGTCATCAAACGCTCTCTGAGTCCGGGATTCGCCGGCATTCCCAATCCGCTGTTCGCCATGGATCATACCCTGATGTTCTTCTCCGACGCGAAGAAGGCCATTATTGATCTGATCGCAGCCGTGAAGGCCGGGTAAAACCGATCTCATCATGTCCATCGCCGTTGTCGGTCTCCCGACCGGCAATGGCACGACTTTTTTCCCACCGCCATGTCATCCAAACACCGTACCCGATCCCAACGGCCGCAAGCGCGAACCGTGCCTTCCCGTCCCGCCAGAAAGGTGAACGAAGCGCTTCTCTTGGCGGTGATGCTCGCCGTGGGATTCGTGCTGTTCGGAATCGTGTCGGTTTCGCTGGGGCAGGACAACAACTGGGACCTGCGCAACTACCACTACTATAACCCCTACGCGTTTCTGACCGGGCGTCTGGGCTTTGATATGGCTCCGGCGCAAATGCAGAGCTATTTCAACCCGCTTTCGGATCTGCTCTACTACTTTCTCATCAACCATCTGCCGCCGTGGTGGATCGGGTTCCTCATGGGCGGACTTCACGGGTTGACGCTCGGGCTCATCGGGCTCATCGCCTATCATTCCCTGGCCGCTTTGGACTACTGGGCGCGGGTGGGACTTTCGCTGTTGTGCGCGGGCGTCGGTCTGTACGGACCGGTGTTCATCGGCGAGCTGGGCGCGTCGCAGAACGACACAACACTGAGCCTGTTGGTGCTGGGAGCGGTACTAATTCTGGTTCGCCGCCTCGGAAAGCGGGAATCGCTGACGGGCAAACCGGGTCTCATCGCGCTGGCTCTGGCGGGCGGTTTCGTGGGACTGGCGATGGGTTTGAAAGAGACGGTCGCGATCTACGCCGTAGGCATGGCCGTCGCGCTCTCGGTCGTTGAGCGCTCATGGAAGGGCCGGGTTCGCGCCATCGGCATTTGGATGGGAGCGTTGCTGGTTGCTTGCCTTCTCGTTCGCGGCTTCTGGCTGGTGGAATTGCAGAGTCGCTTCGGCAATCCTCTATTTCCTTTTTTTAACAACATTTTTCATTCTCCCTGGGCCGAAGTAAAGAGCTGGGCCGATCCGCGCTACATGCACGCCTCTATCGGCGAGGCGCTGGTGCGGCCCTTCATGTACGTGGCGAAAAACCAGTTCACGTCGTTCTCCAACGATTTTCGCGACGCGCGCTATGCTGTGATCTACGTGCTGGCCTTGGCCGCGCTGGTGACGTGGTACGTGCGCCGCTCCAAGAAAAGCAAGGCTGCGCCCCGAGATGTGCACGACGGGCGCGACCCCATTCGACTCTTCCTGCTGGTTTTCTTCGTCGTTACCTATGTGGTGTGGCAGGTTCAGTTCTCGATCATGCGTTACATTCCGACGCTGGAAGTTCTGGGACCGCTGCTGATCCTGCTGCTGACGCTCTACCTCACGCGGCTGAAATGGCTGCAAACCCTGATCGTTGTCGCCGCCTTCCTGTTCATCGTGGTGGACATGCAGGCTCTCAATTACAACCGGCTGGAGCGCCTGACGTGGACGGAGAAATTCTGGGACGTCGAAGTGCCCCATCTGAGTGATCCGGATCACACCGTCGTTCTCATCGCGGGCGGACGGCCGTGGGGATATCTGATTCCTTTCTTCCCGCCGGGCACGCGTTTTGTCCGCGTCGAAAGCAATTTTACCCACCCCCGCAGCCCGACGCGCATGCAGGAAGAGATCCGTTCCATCTTGGCGGCCCATCAGGGAGCCCTGTTCCTGCTCTCGCGGCCGCAGTATCTGACGGCGAACAACGACGTGCTGAAGGCCTATCAGCTTGCTGCGTCAAACCAGCGACCGCAGCCGATTCGATCCCGGCACGAACCGGCCGGCCTTTTCCTCTTCTCCGTGACCCGGAGCACATCATGAGCGATCCCGCCGCCTCGCCGCCATCGGTGGCTGTTCTGCTTCCCTGCTACAATGAGGAAGTGACCGTCGCCAAAGTGGTCAGCGATTTCCGCGCCGCTCTGCCCAAAGCGGTCATCTACGTCTTCGACAACAACTCCACCGACCGCACCGCGGAGTTGGCGCGGCAGGCCGGTGCGATCGTGGTGAAATCGCCGCGCCAAGGCAAAGGCTACGTCGTGCGCCACATGTTCGAGACCGTGGATGCCGATGTGCTGGTGATGGCGGACGGCGACGACACCTATCCCGCCGAAGCGGCCCCCGACCTGCTGCGTGCTCTGACGGACTCGGGCGCGGACATGGTGGTGGGGATGCGTCTCAGCCGCTTCGATGATCGCGCCTTTCGCCGTTTGCACGAGTTTGGCAACAAGCTGATCTCGGGCACCATCTCGCTTTTGTTCCGGGCCCGGATCACCGACGTCCTCTCCGGCTACCGGGTCTTCACGCGCGAGTTTGCGCGCAGTCTGTATCTCCGGTCCGGCGGTTTCGCCGTCGAGACCGAACTCACGTTGCAGGCGCTCGTCGAGGACTCCGTGATCCGCGAAGTGCCCGTGCACTACCGCAGCCGCCCCGAGGGAAGCGTCTCCAAGCTCAACACGTTCGCCGACGGACTGCATATCTTCAGGGCGATTTTCCTCATCTTCAAAGACTACAAGCCGCTCGCCTTCTTTTCGCTGCTCGCCGTCGTGGCTTTCGTTCTCGGTCTGGTGGCCGGGTGGTTGCCGGTGAGGGACTACCTGCAAACGCGGTACGTGAGTCACGTTCCGCTGGCAATGCTGGCGGCCGCGCTGGAAATTCTGGCCGCTCTCTTTCTCGGTATCGGCTTGATCCTCCACGCCGTGACGCGATTCCACGCCGAGACTCAGTCGGTGGCCAAGCGCCTGCTCCGCGCCATCGAGCGTCACGGCCCGAAATAGAGCGTATCCCAGAATAGTCTGTGATTGACTTTCGGCTGTCATCCTGAACCCCCCAAGTCTTCGAGGGGGGTGAAGGATCACTGAAAGTCAAGTCCGGATACTCTGAGTGATCCTTCAGGCCGCCAGACCAGAAGAGCGGCCTTCAGGATGACACTTGTCGCCTCTCTCTGTTATTTCGAGATAGGCTTTAGTCCGGTTTCTCCACGGAGCATTCTTTCGACCCGACGGCCCCACCGCGCGGTGGGGCCGTGTTGCATCGCCGTTTTCCGCAACATCCTTCGGTGGACCACGCATGAACGACACCAAACCCAAGACCCCTGAAGATCTCGAACGCGACTGGTACGCGACGGTCTATCGCGGCGACGACATGCCGCAGCTCACGTGGCGGGCCGTCATTATGGGCTCGTTTCTGGGCGCATTTCTCTCGCTGCAGAATCTTTACGTCGGTCTCAAGACCGGCTGGGGACTGGGTGTGGCGATTACTTCCTGCATCCTGAGCTTCACCCTCTGGAAATCGCTCCGCAAGATGTTCCCGAAGATTTTCAGGACGGATATGTCCATCCTCGAGAACAACGCGATGCAGTCCGCGGCCTCGTCGGCCGGGTACTCCACCGGTGGTACGATTGTCTCGGC
>JAPKYT010000151.1 GCA_026394155.1 bacterium
ATCAACGACCAGTGGCGATTGGTGTTCCGGTGGGAGCAGGGACATGCGCAGGACGTGACCGTGGTCGATTACCACTGAACCTGCGGAGGGCGAGACGATGGCAAGAAAGCGCGCACTGCAGCCAGCCAACCCGATTCACCCGGGTGCGATGCTGCTCGAGGAGTTCCTGCAGCCGGCTGACAAGTCGCAGGCCGCGTTCGCGCGCGAGATCGGCTGGACGAAGGCCCGGCTCAATGAGTTCATCAAGGGCAAGCGTGGTGTCACCGCGGACGCAGCCCTGGACTTGGCAGAAGTGCTCGGGACATCACCGCGACTGTGGATGAATCTCCAGTCGACGTACGACCTGGCCGAGGCGACACGACGACGCAGCGCCGCGTGAAATGCATTCGGTACGCTCGCGGCCGCTGCCGAGTTGACCCGTGGTTACCTGCGAGAAGCACTCGAGCAGGCCAAGACGCTCGAAGAATTTTTGCTCGGCCCACATCCTCGCGGTCATCGGGCGTCCTGGCATCGCTGCTGACGTTTCAGCTGAAACTCTCAATCTCGATTTGACGATGGATCCGATGCACGCGTCGTCGTAGCCCGAGTTATCGACGCAAACGACGAGATCACTGGGTTCTGTTGCCATTATCCCGCCCGCTTTGCCGGGGCCGTTCGCATCTCGAATGTGTATCCCAACGCAGACGCGACTCCGGCGATCGTCGTAAAGGCGGGGTTGCCGCTGTCGCTCAGGGCCTTGTACAGGCTCTCGCGACCAAGGCCACAACGCTTCGCAACCCGGGACATGCCCCGGGCCCGGGCCACCGTTCCGAGGGCGGTCACCATGGCTTGTGCATCCCCTTCAGTGAGTGCGGCGTTGAGGTACGCCAGTTGTGTCTCTTCGTCGGCAAGATACTGGGCGGCGTCGAAAGGAGCGGCGCGCACGGATCGCGTGCGTCTGGGTCGGTTCATGGTTGGATTCCATGGTGTGAGAAGCGCATCCCATGGGGCACGCAGTTTCGCGCGGCGATTTCTCGTCACTTCCGGCGCTTTCTTGAATTGGATCGCCCTGCCTCGCAGGGCATCGTCATTCGATCCACCCGGCTGTCCCCGATCGTCGGGCGCCCTTCAGCGTTTGACATGAATTCGCTTAAAAGCGACAATGCAATTCGACGTAGAACACTACTTGTCGCCGGCGGGCCGCGATCCGTTTCAGCAGTGGCTCAATGGCCTGGCGGATCTCCGCTGTCGAGTGGCGGTACTGCGACGTGTTGATCGAATGGCAGACGGCAATCCCGGCGACCACCGGTTCTGTCGTGGCGGCGTCTGGGAACTTCGCGTCGATTGTGGGCCCGGCTATCGTGTCTACTTCGCACGCGCAAGCGCGAATCGTGTTGTGCTGCTCGGCGGTGGATCCAAGCGCGGCCAGTCGGCTGATATTGCGACCGCTGCAGCACAGTGGGCTGACTACAGGCAACGGCGATGAGCAAAACCAAAGCAAGCAGGAAACCGGCGTCGCGCAGCCACGAAGATTCGACAGTCGAGAGCTTTCGGCGCGATCGGAAGTATGCGGCGGCGTACCTGGATGTGGTGCTCGCCGATGGAGACCAGCAGGAACTCATGCTGGCTCTGCGCCGGCTGTCGGAAGCATTCGGCGGCGTGCCGGGGTTGGCGCAGCAGACCGGCCTGAACGCGACCACGCTCTATCGAACACTGTCGGGCAACGGCAATCCGGAATTACGGACGCTGCGGGCGTTACTCGATGCCATGGGGCTTCGTCTGTCGATCGCACCGGTGTCGTAGTTCGACCGCGACGGACGATTCGGCGCTGACAAGCTCGAGAAGATTCTGCGCAATCACGACAGTTTCGAGCGTGCGCACGCAGCAACCCGCCGGCGCACGCTTGCCGGACATCCACTGCCGGCTCGGAAAAGTGTCACCGAAAGGAAGAGCTGCCAAGGCTCCATTGTCAGAGGCCGGACTGGCTGAACTTATCCAATGGATACGGGGCGAGAAGGTCATATTGGACCGCGACCTGGCACGCCTCTACCAGGTTGAAGTCAAAGTCCTCAATCAAGCGGTGAAGCGGAACTCGAGTCGCTTTCCGGGCGACTTCATGTTTCAGCTGACTGCGGTGGAAGCCGGATCTCTAAGGTCACAATCTGTGACCTTAGACGGGGTGGAGGCGGCCGCGAGTTCTGCCCAAGCGCGCGGAAAGCACCTGAAATACCGTCCATATGCCTTTACAGAACAGGGAGTTGTCGGGAAAGCTGCATGACCTGGAGGCGAAATACGACGAGCAATTCAAGGTGGAGTTTGACGCCATCAGGCAGTTGATGTCGCCGGTCCCACAGTCGAAGCGCCGCATCGGCTTCGCGCCGTGGGACGACAAGACCTAGACAAGGACGGTTCGCTCGGTGTGCTCGGAACGTCGCCCTGCCTGCGGTCAACCTCCAGTCGACGTACGACCTGGTCGAGGCGACACGACGTCGCGGCGCCGCGTGATAGACATTTCCCCGGGGAGACTGAAGCTCAGCGCATGAACCTGCACCGACGACGCCAGCTGATCGAGATCGTGCGCCAGCAGTTCCACGACGGCACCGATCGAGAGCATGGCGCACGGGCCGCGGATTACGCGCTGGAACTCAATCGCGAGGTGTTGCTGCTCGATCGGCCGGGGCTCGAGCTGCTGACCTATGCCGTGCGGTACCACAGTGACGGACTGCTCGAGGCCGAC
>JAPKYT010000122.1 GCA_026394155.1 bacterium
TGGCTCTCATGGGCGGCGACACGTTGCGGGCGGACTCGCTTTTCCGCCAGTCTCTGAAAACGCGCGCAGCTTATGCGCCGGCGAGGCTCTCTTTGGGCGAGTTGGCGCTCAGCCGGAATGACTCGGCGGCGGCTTTGGCACAGTTTGAGGAATTGCGGCGCATCCGCATACCCGACGATTCGGTGCGGCAGGAGATTCGCAAGTTCGCCCTGAAGTTAGGGAAATACTACGAGGTGTGGACCATCGGCCAGCAGGAGTGAGGGAGGGGAACGTGTCTCGTCATCAGCACAGGGTTGGTTTTCTGAACCATTCGGACAAGCGGGTTCACTTCGAACCTTGTCGTCGTGTAGGCGGCAAGGTCTTGTCTTTTGGGAAGGGGGTGCTCATGAAAGCGTTTCTTGTGATGCTGGTGATTGTGTCGCTTGGCGTGGCTGTACATGCTCAGCCGCAGGCGCCGGTGGTGTGGGGGGAGGCGAGGTGGGCGTATTTGGCGGGGTGGCCGGGGTTGCCGCAGATCACGACCAATCGGGTGATCCCGATGGGGGACACCTTGTTGTTCACCGCCGTGAACATGGGCAGTGCGGTCAGCGACACGATTCTGGTCTGCTCGAGCTTCGACAATGGTCAGACCTTCACCCCGTGGCTGCGCATCACCCAAGGGGACAATTGGGTCTCCGCTCACTTCACGGGTTCATCAGGCCGCTACTACTGCTTTTTCACTCGCGGAGACCAACCTACGGAGTCGTGTTGGCTGCGGGTCAGTGAGGATGGCGGGCAGACATGGGGTGCAGTCCAACAGTATCGAGAACACGCAGGGCTGATTCGTGGCTTCGCAAGCGGCACGGAGGTGCTGGCGAAATTCAACGGTCTTCTGAACAATATCTGGAGCCAGTGTGTGATCCGAAGCACGGATGGCGGGCGAAGCTGGTCGGCACCGCTGGCAATTGACACGGCCAACTTCTACATGTATTACTATGATCAGACCATCGCCTTTACCGCAGGCCACCGTTTGATTCTGGAAAAGCCGGCCGAGTCGCTCACTCGAGAACCCTGGCTGTACGTGGCGCGTGGCGATAGCACAGGTCAGAACTGGACAACGTTTCAGGTTCTTCCGTGTCAGTACTATGATCGCTGGGCCGCGAACCGCGCCGCGATTGCCGGGGACACGTCCAGCGAGGTGGCGGGGGTGTTGGGGAAATTCCTGGAGGAGCCGTTTGAGCCTGACCGACCCCTATTTTTCCGCACGACCGATGGGGGTTCGAGTTGGGAGAGCTGCATTGCGCTCACGGAAGAACCCCATGTCATTCCGTGGTGGACCACCCACATTCCGATCAACATCTGTCAGGGCAAGCTCTGGCTGGTGGGCTGGGAGCAGCTGTACATTCCTGATACGGTGTGGGGGGATTTTCTGGGCATCCGCTTCAGTGCCAACCACGCAAAGAACTGGTATCCGATTCAGATGGCGGCGGACAGTTTGGCGGGCTCGTTGTTATTCAGCGGGCAGATTCGGGGAAACCAGATAGACCTGTATTGGGCGCAGGGCTGCTTCACGCATGATCCCCCGTGGGATTATCGAATGGTGACGGGCACGATCACGCCGGACACGACATTCCCCGAGCTTGCGCCGGGGATCACGCCGCCGGAAACGGTGAGGGTCAGGCAGCAACTGGACTTCTCCGTTGTGGTCACGGACAATGACACGCTGTCGGAGGTAAGGTTGGTGATTGTCGAGTTATCGGGGGACACACTTCGTTACGGGATGGCAAGAGGTGCCGGTCATGCGTATAGCCTGAGGTGGGTGGTTCCCGACAGCGGCTACTACTCGTACTGGTTTGAGGCCGAGGATTTCTGGGAGAATATCGCCACGCTTCCCGACAGTGGAACGTTTCATTTCGTGACGGAAGGCTGGTCTGCGTCTGCCGATTTCATCCTTCATCCTTCATCCTTTCCGTCTTCCCCGTCCCCTTCAACAGCACGACGCAGATCGAGTTCACGCTGCCTTCCACACAACGGGTGTCGCTCAGGCTGTATGATGTGTTGGGTCGTGAAGTGGCGGTGCTGATGAATGAGATCCAGACCGCCGGGCGGCACCGTCTCACATTTGATGCTTCCGGTATGCCGTCGGGAGTGTATTTGTGCCGGCTGGAAGCGGGCGAGATGGCGCAGACGAGGAAGATCGTGCTCATCAAATAGAAAAAGCTGAAAAACTGAAAGAGCTGAAAGACTGAAATTTCAGATTTTCAGGATTTCAGCTTTTCAGCCTTTGGCGGAAGCCCCGCTCTTGTCCTCTCGATTTGCACGCATGTTCCAAATAACAACGTGATAGCTTCGCCCGCCCACCTTGACTTTCACCTGCTTTTGTTGTATATTCGCTGCATGAAGACTGTACTTGGTTCCCATTGCACAACATTATGCCAGCCCAGCATTTGCGGTTTTTTCAGGCCAAATTCCTGTCCTATCTGTAATAGTTTTATGTGGTAAGGCAGTTCGTTTGGCAAAAAAATTATTTCCCTTGACCTTCCCCCACTCCGCAGGGGAGACGCACGGGGCGAGTTCATGTTCTTGTAGATTCCAGCCGTGCCGGAGGCGAAATCCGCTTTCTGATGCAACCCCCGCCTGCGCGCCGGATCGCGCGAGATCGCGATGAGCGAAGAGTTTGCGTCTCACATTCTGCCTGAGAATATTCTGTCATGACGAAGTGAGGATATGACAGAACCTCGCACCCCACCTGCTTCCCTGTCCGAAGTCCACCGCAGCGTGGCCATCCCCGACAAGATGTCCGTCTTCAAGCGCATCTTCGCGTTCGTGGGGCCGGCTTATCTGGTCAGCGTGGGCTACATGGATCCCGGCAATTGGGCCACGGACATCGAAGGCGGCTCGCGTTTCGGCTATGAGTTGCTGTGGGTGCTGCTCATGTCCAATCTGATGGCGGTGCTGCTGCAGACTCTGAGCGCGCGGCTGGGAATCGTGACGCGCATGGATCTGGCTCAAGCCTGCCGCGAATCCTACTCCCGGCCGGTGGGATTCGCGCTCTGGATTCTCTGCGAAATTGCCATTACCGCCTGCGACTTGGCGGAAGTGCTGGGCACGGCCATCGGCTTGAATCTGCTGTTTAACATTCCGCTGTTAGCGGGCGTGTTCATCACCGCGGCCGACGTGCTGCTGCTGCTCTATTTTCAGAAGCTCGGCATTCGCAAGGTGGAAGCCTTTGTGCTGGCGCTGATCACCGTGATCGGCGGATGCTTTGTCATTGAAGTCTGGCTGGCCAAGCCGGTGTGGGGCGAGGTGGTGACGGGGCTGGTTCCGCATCTCAATTCCGAGAGTCTCTATGTGGCCATCGGGATTATCGGGGCCACCGTCATGCCGCACAATCTCTATCTGCATTCGGCTCTGGTGCAAACCCGCGCCGTGGGAAGCTCGCCCGTGAAGATCCGTCAGGCCTGCAAGTACAACCTGACCGATTCCGCGCTGGCTTTGAATGCCGCCTTCTTCGTCAATGCGGCGATTCTGATCGTTGCGGCCGCGGTTTTTCATTCCCGCGGGGAAGTGGTCACGGAAATCGGACAGGCGCATGCCCTGCTGGAACCGATGTTAGGTACGGTCATCGCCGCTCCGGCTTTCGCTCTGGCGCTGCTGGCGAGCGGTCAGAGTTCCACTCTGACCGGCACGCTGGCCGGGCAGGTGGTCATGGAAGGCTTCATCCGCTTTCACATGCGTCCCTGGCTGCGGCGCATGATCTCGCGTTCGCTGGCGATCATACCGGCGGCGGTGGTGATCGGTCTCATGGGCACCGCAGGAACCTACCGCCTGCTGATTCTCTCGCAGGTGATTTTGTCTTTGCAATTGCCTTTTGCGGTGATTCCGCTCATCCATTTTACCAGCCGCCGGCAGTGGATGGGCGAGTTCACCAACAAGATGTGGGTGAAAGTTCTGGCCTGGATCGTGGCCGTGATTCTGATCGGTTTGAATGCGCGGCTCGTGTTCCAGCAGATGTCCGAGTGGATTGCCAACGCGGGAGGTGCAGCGGTGTGGATCGAGATTGTCATTATTCCCGCCGCCGTTGCGCTGGGCGGCCTGCTGTTCTACTTGATCTTCGGCCCGGTGTGGCGGGGCTGGTACAAGCGCGCCGGGGGAATTGCACCGACGTACTCGGCGAATGACTTGTCCGCGCCCGAATTCCGGCGCATCGGTGCGGCCCTGGAAGCCACCGAGCGCGATCAAGCGATTCTCGCTCAGGCGATTTCCATGGCGCGGCAGCACAACGCCGGTCTGGTGCTGATTCACGTGGCGGAGAGTATGGGGCCGCGCTTTTGGAAGGGGGAATCCATCAATGAAGAGGTGCGCAGCGACCGCGCGTATCTCGAACGATTGCAGCGCGAAATCGCCGCCCTGGGTCTGCGCGTAGAGATCGAATTGGGCTATGGCGAGCCGGCCCGCGAAATCGTGCGCTTGGCTGCTGAGACGAAGCTGGACCTGTTAGTGTTAGGCGCGCACGGGCACCGTTTCCCGCAGGACATTCTGTTCGGCGCCACCGCCACCCGCGTCCGCCACGGACTGAAGATTCCGGTTTTCATGGTGCACGTTTCCAAAACGAAGGATCGTTGACCGGCCACGCATTTGGACAAGAGCGATATGAAACGGGCGACCCATTGGGCCGCCCGTTGTATTGCTTGCACGTCTCGGAACCGGTCACCTGAGAAGAAGCATCTTCCGGGACGATGTCCATCCGTCCGCTTCTAGACGGACGACATACACGCCGGAGGACATTGCAGCCGCGTCAAAATCCACTGCGTGACTTCCCGCCGCGGTGATAGCGTTCACCAAAGTTGCCACTCTTTGGCCGGAAAGGTTGAAGACAGTCATTGTCACCGATGCTGCTCGCGGAAGGTCGAAGGTGATCCGCGTTCGTGAATTGAACGGATTCGGGTAGTTCGGATAAAGACAGAAGGCCGCAGGAAGCAGATTAACAGCCCCATCCACAGCTTGTGTGCAATCAAGAGCTCTGCCGTCGTCAGCGGCAGTACCGGCCGGGTACTGCCCGCATCCTCGGCTCCAGTAGTCTATGTAGTAGTAGATTATCCCGTGGTGTGGCGGATAGCACCACAGACCGTAGTGAGTCTGGAAATTGCGCCAGGCGACAGCACCCCAACGTCGGGAAGGATTCGAGCTCACGATAACAAAGGAGTCCGGGTCATCATAGCCCATGAATTGCAGGTAGCGCCACGTTACCATCACGCTATCACACACCGTGTCGGTGGCATCCACATGGAGGAGTTGTCCGAAAAAAGCCCTATAATCCGGTGTCGCAGTCACCTCTGACGAGTACACATACACTGTCCCGGTACTACAGGTGTGCTGCGCTCTGAGCCGATAGGTGTATGAATTCATGTAGCCGCGTTCGTCAGTGATAGTGTCATGAAAGGTCGTCACCGCCGGGGGTACATAACCGATCTGCGCGCCGGACCCTTCATTCACTTGCCGCCAGATGAACAGGCTATCCGCTGGATATGGCACTTGCGGATAGGTCCACTGGAGATCTATGGCGCGGCATCCCGGTGTTGCGCTGATCTGTGTGATGCGCGGTGGTCGCTCACAGCCCGGGCAGGGAGCTTCTACACACGTCCAACTGCCGATCTCGATTTCGCTGTACGCTCCTCCGCCCGTCGGCGACCGTATCTCGGAGTCGTAGTGCCGGTTGCCCGCGCAGACGCGCAGGTAAATACGGTTGGGAATGGGGTTGCTACCATTGCAGAAGACACTCCCCAAAGTCTCATAGACGGGAGACTCCAAGGTACTGAATCCGCCCGCGAAAGGCACGGGGAACTGCAGGCCGTTCAAAGGGAAGGTGTTGTAGTTGACCGTCCCGTTAGGCCCCGCCTCGCAGAGAGGGGGGTCGTTGCAGACCCCGAGCAGCGTGTCGGCGTCATCCGGGCCGTTGGAGTTCCAGTCATGATAGATGCGGATCTCTGTGCCGTCCGCCAAAGGATGACCGCTGCCCGCGCAGATGCTGTCCAAATGCTGCGTCGTCTCGTGAAGGTCTATGGTCCACCCTTGCGCCCAGAGCGGTCCACAAGCACAAAGGACAGCTACCGTCAGTGCACAAATTACTTTTTTCATAGCACACCCCTCCATTTTGACTCAAGTTAACAAAGACGTACCCAAAGAGCAAGTGATAATTGGGTCGGGCGCAAATTGGTGGGCCGGGACTATGCTTAAGTAATCATACGACTTAGCGCCTTGATGTTCACGGAATCAGGCTTGACTTTGGAGAGGAGAATCGGTAAATTTCGATTCTGAATGAAAGCACCTGAAAGAGGATTATGCGACTTGCCATACTGACCAGCGGCGGAGACTGCCCCGGTCTGAACGCCGTGATCCGCGCAGTGGTGCGCTCCGCCACCGACCGCCACCAATGGGAATGCGTGGGAATCAAGAACGGCTGGAAAGGCGCGGCTACGGGAGAATTCATCCCGCTGCCCACCTACGCCGTCTCGGGAATCCTCTATCGCGGCGGCACCATCCTGGGTACCTCGCGCTTCAACCCCTTGCAGGACGGCGAAACCACCGCCCGCGTCTTGGAAAATCTCACGCTGCACCGCATCAACGCGGTGATCTGCGTGGGCGGCGACGGCACGCTGCGGGCCTCGCACGAAATGACCAAGTTAGGCGTGAACGTGGTGGGCGTGCCGAAAACCATTGACAATGATATTGCCGCGACCGACGTGACCTTCGGTTTTCAGACCGCGGTGCAGATTGTCACCGACGCCATTGACCGGCTGCACACCACCGCCGAATCGCACAACCGGATCATGATCCTCGAAACGATGGGCCGCAACACGGGCTGGATCGCTTTGTGCGCGGGCATAGCCGGCGGCGCGGACATGATTCTCATTCCCGAGCGGCCGTTCAGCTATGACAAGATTTGCACCATGCTGGCCGAGCGGCACAAGCGGAAATCGTTTTCGATTGTGGTGGTGGCCGAAGGCGCGTTTCCTGAAGGCGGCAAGGCGGTCACGCTGGGCGAACTGGATGCTTTCGGGCGGCCGCGGATGGGCGGAATCGGCTACGAACTCGCGCACGAAATCGAAAAACGACTTAACATCGAATCACGCGTGACGGTTTTGGGTTATGTGCAGCGGGGAGGCACGCCGGTGGCCTACGACCGAATTCTGGCCACGCGCTTCGGCGTGGCGGCGGTGGAAGCGGCGGCGGAAGGGAAATTCGATCACTTCATCGCCCTGCGCGGCGAGGATTTGATTCCCGTCCCCATCGCCGACGGCACCGGCCAAACGAAAATGGCCGATCCGAAACTGTTCGAAGTGGCGGAGACGTTTTTTGGGTAACGATTCTTTGCCGGGCAGGCGCAAGCGGCTGCCGCGGCGGACAGCTCCATAGATCCCATGCGGCGGCAAACGGTTTTCTCAGAAAGAGGAGAAACGCTCATGTCAAAGCTATCTTACGTGCTCGTTTTCGTGGTTGGCTTGGTTTTGGTTATTGCCAACAGATCATCCGCTCAGTGGCCGCTCGAATGCACTTCGAGTAATGTCAGCTGGATTAAGCTAAGAGCCGATGAAGCATACCGATTCTATGCACTCGACTCGCTTAGTTTGAGGATCATGACGCCGGGCTGCTCCCAGACGATTCAATACACGTATTTGATGAACGCCGAGGAGCGAAGTGCAAATTATATTCAGGTTCAACCAGACCTGACAGGCGATGGAATCTCTGAGATTGTACTAGGGTGTCGGATCGGGTCAGGGCCATCAAGGTGGACAATCAAGATCTTGAACATTGTGAACGGTGCTGCATTGTTCCAAAGGAGTGCCCCGGGTTATGACTATTTCGTGTGGGGAGTATTTGACTTTGACGGAGACGGTATCTTAGAATGCGTGATTGCCGTGACGGATGCCGCTTCTCAAACCTTGGAAGTTTACAACACAGGTGCTCCCGCAAGCGCAACTGCCTTCCCTCCCGATAACCAACCGGTGGCCTTTGAGCTCGAGCAGAACTTCCCGAACCCATTCAATAGCTCGACCAGAATCTCGTACAGTATTCCGGTTTCAGGGCAAGTGACGGTTGATGTTTTCAACTCGATTGGCCAGAGAGTTAGGACACTCGTGAATGAGCGGCAGGAGACGGGTTTGCACTTTGCCGACTGGGGAAGCATCGGCAGCGGAGCTACGCCAGCGTCCGGGCCGTATTTCTATGAATTGAAACTGGATGGAAAGCCACTCGGAGCAAGGAAAATGATCTTGCTAAAGTAGAAGGCCGTTGCACGTGTGAGGACTAAGGAATGTCGCTCGAAGACAGACTGGTTGAGTTGGTGGGGGAAGCGGCCGAGGTGTTCGGCTGGGAAGAAATCGGCGAAGAGACGGACGTGGAGATCTCGGAGAGCGAGGATTTCCCGTATCCGTTCACGGACATCGTGCATGACGGAGCGGTTTTCCGGCTGTTCGTGACCGATCGCGCTGCGAATCTCGACAACGATCTGGCCGACTTTTTCGATCACTACCGTGATTTCGAGAGTGAATACGAAGACGTCGAGCAAGCCACGCTGGTCTGGCGCGCCGCAAACGATGAAGACGATTTCTGGTACTTGCGCCGCACGGAAGAAGGAGACATCGGACTTTTCCATTCCGACTTGAGTCTCGAAGAAGAAGACGAAGAAGAGGGGAACGGAAAGAAACTCTAACCCCCTTTTGTCCCCCTACTGAAGTAGGGGGAGAGCCAAGTGTCATTCCGTTCGTCTGCGAACGGAATCCCTAACGATGAGAGGGATTCTGGACGCCCGCACGCGAAGCCCAGAAGAGCGTGCGGTGTCCAGAATGACAACGAAGAGAACCCCCCCCTTTTTTGTCCCCCCGTGAACGGGGGGAGATAAGAAAACTACAGCCTTTGAATAGGGAGAGACTTTCATGGCGATTCGCATTGCGATCAACGGATTCGGCCGCATCGGGCGGCTGGTGTACAAGGCGGGTTTCAAAGACCCGCGCTTCGAGTTCGTGGTGCTCAACGACATCACCGACGCGAAAACGCTGGCGCACCTTCTGAAGTACGACTCCACTCACGGCCGCTTTCCGGGCAAGATTGAAGTGGTCGAAGACGGTTTCCTCGTTGACGGCAAGAAGCTGAAAGTGCTGGCGGAAAAGGACCCCACCAAGCTGCCGTGGAGAGACTTGAAGATTGACATCGTGCTGGAGTCCACCGGCGCAAAGGCTTTCCGCGACCGCAAAGGAATCCAGCAGCACATTGACGCGGGCGCGAAAAAAGTGCTGCTCACCGTACCCTCCAAAGACGAGATTGACGCGACCGTCGTCTTCGGCGTGAACGACAAGGATCTCAAGCCCGAGCACAAGTTAGTGTCGAACGCATCCTGCACCACCAACTGTGTGGCTCCGATGGCGAAAGTCCTCCACGAGAACTTCGGCATCGAGTGGGCCTTCATGACCACCATCCACGCCTTCACCAACGATCAGAAGGTTCTGGACGCACCGCACTCGGATTTGCGCCGCGCGCGCACGGCCGCGCAGAGCATCATTCCCACCACCACCGGAGCCGCGCGCACCGTGGGCAAGATCATGAAGGACCTGAAGGGCAAGATTGACGGCACGGCGCTGCGCGTTCCCACTGTGGACGGCTCGATCACCGATCTGGTGGTTGTCGCCCAGAAGGACGTGACCATCGAAGCCATCAACGCGGCCTTCAAGAAAGCCGCCGACGGGCCGATGAAGGGCGTCTTGGAATACACTGAGGACGAGATTGTCTCCTGCGACATCATCGGCAATCCGCACTCGTGCGTTTTTGACGCGAAATCCACGATGACGCTCGGGCCGCGCATGTTGAAGGTGTTCGGCTGGTACGACAACGAGTGGGGCTACTCGGCGCGCTGCATTGACCTGCTCCACAGAATGGGAGCGTGAAGAAGGGATGAAACCGAAAACTTGAAACCTGAAACTTGAGACTTGAGAGCGTCCGCCGAGCCGGGTTAAGGTCTTCCGCAACCCGGCCGGAATCGGGAATTTTCGCGGCAGGGCTCTTTGATCTTGCCCTGCCCGGCCAGCAAACGCAAGCCATGCTCCGCCGTTACAACAGCATCGCCATCCCTAAACTTGATGTCACAAATTGTGACCTCAAGTTGAGAACCGGCAATAACGGCTCCCCATGAATCAACTTATTCCACTCGAGCGCGTCGAGAGCAAAATCCTCGTCATCCGTGACCAGAAGGTCATGCTGGACAGAGACTTGGCGGAACTGTACGGCATCGAGACGAAACAGCTTAAGCGACAGGTTTCCCGCAACTTAGACAGATTCCCTGTCGACTTCATGTTCGTTCTGACAGCCGAGGAGTTCGAAAACTTGAGGTGCCAATTTGGCACCTCAAGTTGGGGCGGCATCCGCTACTCACCCATCGCCTTCACCGAGCAGGGTGTGGCCATGCTGTCGAGCGTGCTGAGATCGAAACGCGCGGTGCAGGTGAACATTCTTATCATGCGCGCGTTTGTCAAAATGCGCGAGATGCTGCAAAGCCACGCGGAACTGAAGCGCAAGATCGAGGCGATGGAGAGAAAGTACGACGGGCAATTCCGGGTCGTTTTTGAGGCGATTAAGCAGTTGATGGAGCCGCTACCCGCACCGAAAAAGGTCTACGGGTTTCGCGCGGCGAAGAGCGGGAACGGCGGCACGAAGACCAAGGGAAGAAAGAGAACGTAGGAACTCGCGCGGCTATGCAGTAAAATGAAGACGCGAATCCCCATTCCACGAGAAGAAGTCGAGAAGTTCTGCCGCAAGTGGAACATCGCGGAATTTTCGCTTTTTGGCTCGATCCTCCGTGATGATTTCCGGGAAGACAGTGATGTGGACGTGCTGGTGACGTTCGCCGCCGACACGCACTGGACGTTGTTCGATCTGGTCCACATGGAAGATGGACTCAAGGAGATATTCGGGCGTAACGTGGACTTGATGATTCGCGAGTCGGTGGAACGGTCCGAGAACCCGATCCGCCGCCAAGCGATTCTGTCAACGGCGCAGAGGATTTATGCAGCGGGATGATGCGCTGATTACGGACATTCTCGTCGCGGCAGACCTCTTTATTCTTGGCTTGCCCGGCTGGTAGGTGAATTCTCGCCGCGGCAGGGCTCTTGGCCCGGCCAGCAAACACAGGCCATGCTCCGCCGTCACAACAGCATCGCCATCCCGGGCACTCTTCATTTTGTGACCACCGTGACGGCCATCCGCGGCAACTGGTTCACAGGTGATGAGGTATGCCGCCAAGTGTTGTGGGAGTTCGAGAAGAGCCGCATTCGACAAGGTCTTCAGTGCCTCGGCTACGTCCTGATGCCGGACCACGTGCACGCGGTTCTGTTTCAGTTGGAGGAGGGCCTCCAGATTTCTGCGATGCTGCGAGACTTCAAGGCCGCCACGGCACTGAGCTGTCGGCCTGAGCAGTTCCACGGCCCAAGTCTCTGGCAGCGACGCTATGACGATGTGCCTTTGCCCGGCATCAACGCGTTGTTTCGTCGGCTGGAGTATATGCACAACAACCCGGTGAAACGTGGTTTCGCAACGAGTGCCGGAGAATGGCCGTGGTCCAGCGTTCACGACTTCTTGGGCGCTTCGTCGGGAGTCGTTCGAGTTGCGACAGAACTCGTCCCCACGGCCCCTGTGAGTTCGCGGTAACCGGGCAGGGCAAGACCAAGAGCCCTGCCGCGGCGGGAAGCGGGAACGGCGGCTCAAAGACAAAGGGACGGAAGAAATAGCAGGCCGGGCAGGTAAAGACGGTTGCCGCGGCGCAAGAAAGAGACCCCCTGTGATCCCCCTACTGAAGTAGGGGGATGAGAACGATAGCGAGTGAGGAGATGAACAAGAAGACCATTGATCAGGTTGAACTGAAGGGCAAGCGCGTTCTGGTGCGCGTAGATTTCAACGTGCCGCTCGACGAAGGCAAGGTCACGGACGATACGCGCATCCGCGAAAGCCTGCCCACCATCCAGAAGATCATCGCATCAGGCGGGAAGTGCATTTTGATGAGTCACCTCGGAAGGCCGAAGGGCAAGCGGGCCATGGAATTCAGCTTGGGTCCCGCCGCGCAAAGGCTCGCGGAGCTGCTCAAGCAACAAGTCATCATGGCCACCGAGTGCGTGGGCGCGGACATCGAGAAAGCCACCAAACGCATGGATGCCGGACAAGTGATGATGCTCGAAAACCTGCGCTTCCATCCCGAAGAAGAGAAGAATGATCCCGGGTTTTCGCAGCAATTGGCCAAGTTAGGTGACATCTACGTCAACGACGCCTTCGGCAGCGCACATAGAGCCCATGCTTCTACGGAAGGGATCACAAAATTTCTCAAGCCTGCCGTCGCGGGATACTTGATGAAGAAGGAACTTGACTATCTCGGCAGAGCACTCGCCGAGCCCGCGCGGCCGTTCGTGGCCGTGTTGGGCGGGTCGAAAATTTCGGGCAAGATTGACGTGATTGGAAACCTGCTCGGCAAGGTTGACACGATTCTGATCGGCGGCGGCATGGCCTACACCTTCTTCAAGGCGATGGGCGAGGAGATCGGCAATTCCATCGTCGAGCTGGAAAAGGTGGATTTGGCGCACAGCCTCATCAAAGGGGCCGCCAGCAGCAGCACCAAGCTCGTTCTGCCCGCGGATTCACGCGTGGCGGAGGAACTCAAGGCGGGAGTGAAGACCGAAGTGCGCTCGAACCGCGCTCTTCGCGAGAACGACACCGCCGGCGATATCGGGCCGGAGGCGGAGGGGAATTACGCGCAGATCATCCGCAAAGCCAAGACGGTGGTTTGGAACGGGCCGATGGGAGTTTTCGAAATCGGGGAATTCGCCCACGGCACGCAAGCGGTGGCTGAGGCTCTGGTCGAGGCCACCCGAGCCGGCGCGGTGACGGTGGTGGGTGGCGGCGATTCGGCGGCGGCGATGAAAAAGTTCGGTTTGGAAGACAAGGTCTCGCACGTTTCTACCGGCGGCGGTGCCAGTCTGGAGTTCCTGGAGGGCAAGCAGCTTCCCGGAGTGGTGGCTCTAACCGATTCCTAAACACATATAACCATGATACTTGCAGCTAACTGGAAGATGTACAAGACGGCCGCGGAAGCCGCTCAGTTTGTGGAGGGCTATGCGGCCGGGCTGAGCGAGTGGGTGATCCCCACCGTGATTTTCGCGCCCTTCACAGCCATCCCGGCGGTGGCCGAGGCCTGCCGGCGGACAGTCGTTCCGCGGCAGCGGCTTGCGTATGGCGCGCAAAATTTCTATTATGAGGCGGCCGGAGCCTTCACCGGAGAAGTCTCGGCAGATCAATTACTTGAACACGGTTGCCGGTACGTTCTCTGCGGTCACAGCGAGAGGCGGCACGTCTTCGGGGAGTCCGACGAGCTGATTGGCAAGAAGGTCGGGCGAGCCGTGGAGAAGGACCTCGTTCCTGTCTTCTGCATCGGGGAGACCCTTCCCGAGCGGCAGTCAGGGAAGCTCACGGACGTCTTAACACGGCAGATTGAAGAAGGACTTTCGAAGATCTCGGCCCGGGAGTTGGGAAAGGTGGTCGTGGCGTATGAACCGGTTTGGGCCATTGGGACGGGAGTGGTGGCCACGCCCGAACAAGCGGAGGAGGCTCACGGATTCGTGCGCAAGTTGTTGGTGGGAGCGTTCGGGAAGTCGGCGGCGCGCGTACCGATTCTCTACGGCGGCAGCGTGAATCCCGAGAACATCTCATCGCTGGTGTCGCGGCCGGGGATTGACGGTGCGCTGGTGGGCGGAGCCAGCTTGAAGGTGGAATCGCTGTTGGCGTTGCATGACGCGTGCGTGAAGGCGGCGAAGGCGAAGGGCGAGACGGTTTAGGAAGAGGACTCAACGAACCCCGCAGGAGTGCCATGCTGTACGGAATTCTGATTGCGTTGCAGATGATTATCGCGGTGCTGCTGGTCGTGGTCATTCTGCTGCAGAGCTCGAAGGGCGGATCACTGGCGGGCATCGCCGGCGGAGGTCTGACCTCGACCGTGTTTGGCGGACGGGGAGCGGCCAGCTTTCTGGCCAAGGGCACGACAATACTGGCCGCGGCCTTCATGCTCAACTGTCTTCTGATGGCGGTGATCTCGACGAAGACCGGCAGCACGGCTTCGGTGACGCAGCAGTCGGTGCAGCAGGAAGCAACCCAAAGCCCGGTTCCTGCCGTCCCGTCAGAGGCCACGACGCCCGCTCCCAGCGGCGGCGAGAGCGCACCGGCACAGCAACCGTAGAAGAAAACTTGAGACTTGAGATTTGAGACTTGAAAAGGAACACTTGATTCTTCGAGTTTCAAGTCTCCAGTCTCAAGTTTGTCTGTTCTGCCCGAGTGGTGAAATTGGTAGACACACTATCTTGAGGGGGTAGCGCCGAGAGGCATCCCGGTTCGAATCCGGGCTCGGGCACGGAAGAAGGGATGAGGGATGAGGGATGAAGCCCGAGGCCCGAAATCCCGGAACATGATTGGACGGCGGCGGAGGCCGCCGTTTCGGCAACAGCGCGGAACTCTGAGAGGAGAGCTGATTCATGAAGACTACGGCCACCACGGTGGGCGAGGTAACGATCATCGGCCTTGCCGGCAAGATCATGTCCAGTCAGGACACCAATGACCTGCACGGGGAAATACGGAAGGCGATTGAGAATTCGACCCGCAAGGTGGTTCTCGACCTTTCGGCTTTGGACTGGATGAACTCCACCGGGCTGGGGGCCATTGTGGCCGCCTCCGGGCGGCTGCGGAACGCGGGCGGAGTGCTCAAGCTGGCCGCGCCCAACGCCACGGTGAGCCATCTGTTCGAACTCAACAAGCTCAATCTCATTTTTGAGATTCATCCGACTGTCCAGGCGGCGGTGGCGAGTTTCAAGTAGGCGGCTTCAGTTTCAGGAGAGATTCCGGACGCCCGCGAGGAAAAAGCTGAAATCTGAAAGCGGAAAGCTGAAAAAAGAGCAGTCCGCAGAATGACGGATAGGAGAAGTCCCGGTACGAGAGTGCCGGGACTTTTTGTGTCTCAACTTGGCGGTGCTTCAGGCTGTGACCACCGCACTCTCAGGGTAATACCGCGCGAGGATTGTTTCAGTGGAGGTTCCCGCTTTGGCCATGGCGCAGGCTCCGAGCTGGCAGAGACCCACACCGTGGCCCCAGCCGCCGCCGGTGAGAAGGATTTCATCCGCGCGCAGGTCACTTACGAAGAATGACGACGGCAGATGCGAAGGCGAGAGCGCGCGGCGGATGTTGAGTTCGCCGTAAACGCGCAGCGTGCGCTCCGAACCTACGACGTCGAGAACGAGGATGCGGCCGGACGCGCCGCGCCGCAGCGGACGCAATTCTTTCACCCTTCCTCCCGCGCTGCCGGTCTTCTCTTCGATCAACGTTCCTAATTTTTCAGGCGCGAAGCGGAACTGCCAGCGGAAGAGCGGTTCCTTGTCCCACGGGTCGGGATAGGGATGGAGTGCGGGATTGCACCACGATGGCGGAGCGCTTTCCAAGAAGAGGCGCGCGCCGTCTTCGCTCGCCAGGTCGGAAGCGGCGAAATCCCCGCAAGGGCGCACGGCGAAGTAAGCCGGGCCTTCACCGCCCCACACCGCTTCATAGCGCTCGGAGAGACCGCCGCAGGCTTTGGCGTAGCGCGCATCCACCACGCGCTCGCCGAACAAGAGAATTTGCCCTGCCGTCGCGCGCACCGGCTCGGCAACGGCTCCCGCCTCGCGCTGGATGCCTTGATAGCACTGGCAGTGATCGTCATTGCACAGATCAAAGCCGTCGGCGCGATGGTGGCGGTTGGCGGTGGCCAGTACCGTGGAGCGCGCGCAAATCGCCTGCGCCTGTGAGAAGGCCGCTGGCAGATCGCTGCGCATTTCGCTGCCGACGGTGCTCTTGAGATAGGTCTCGAGCGGCAGGCGGTTCACGGCCGTCAGTCCGCCGGCAGATGAGAAGAGGGAAAGAACGCCGCGATAATCGAGGGCTTCCTTGCGCTGCCAATGAAAGCCGCGGCCGATGGGAACGTCGTTCAGGCGAAAGATCGTGTCACGCGCCAGTGGTACAGCCCGCACTTCGAGCACGCGAGCCGAGAAATCTCCGAGAGTGAACTCGAATTGCGCGGAAGGTTCCGTGTCATCGAGCCGCACAACGGTGATTGCCAAGGGATCAACATGCGGTTGCTCGCGCAACTCGGCGGCCAGAGACTCGGCGTCCGCGCGCGAGCCGCATTTTACTATTGGCCACCAGACGCGGTTATCGTAAGCGCCGCCTCCAAATTCCCACCTCTTCCCCGCTTCAAGAACATCAAGATCAAGATTGCGGCGCGACTCAGAGAGCGGCGCAAGCACTTGCTCTGCAGACGGCGGCGAGAACATCTCGCCCAGCCGCAGGGCAAAGCGGCCTTCGCGCGGAGATGTTGCGGCGCGGGCGGTGAAGCGGCCCGTGGTGTGCGCGAGATTCAGATAGCGGCAGCAATCCGTGCGGCACTGCACGGCATGCCCGCCGAGAAGCTCGCCGGTGATGGTTTCTTCGTCCCAGAGGAGGCCGATGTCAACGGTCATGGCCGACCATAGAGCGCTGGATCATTCTCGCGCATTCAGATCGCAAAGGAGTTTCCGAAAGGCCTTGTCAAAACTGTTGAAATCCTTCCAACCGCGAAAGTCGCCGATTACTCTGTTCTTCTGGAGTTCGAACTTCAGGGGATGTTGCCATCCCTCGAAAACATAGTCGTCAATCGTTATCGGGAATAACACTCGCGTATGGTAGCGCCGCTTGGCGAACTCTTCCGCACTGAGCTTACCTTTCGCAACGCGCTCCTGATCTTGGAGTCGCCGCAAGGCTTCAGCCTGCTCGCGCTTTAACCCTTTCTCGATTTCCTTGATAACTGGCTTGCTTTCAAGCGAATGGACTGAACAAATGATGACCAATTTGTCATGGAGCCGAATTGCGCGATCAATTTCATCCCCGAGTTTCTCTCCTGTGCGGGCGGATTCCGGAAAGTACCAGCATCGTACTCCAGCTCCTTGCAACTTGTCAAACAAGTGTTTGGCGAACGGCTCATCATAAGAACTGTGGCTTAAGAAACAGGTATAATACTGGATCGGTTTCTGTGAGAGGGACTTGACATACTCGATCACGTGATCCGGCAGACCGCAGCCGCGAAGGAATTCGGAAGGAATATCCCCTTCCGAACGTAGAATGGTATCTATTCCGATGGTTGAGGGATATTCATGAATAATCGTCTCTAGACCAATGACACCTCTTAGATCACAATCTGCAAAGACGGTATATCCAATAGTCGTATCTGACAGATCCGTTGCTTCAAAAACTACGCCTGAAAATAAGGTTCCTGCCAAATATGATCCAATAAGGTCACAACCCATTAAGACCGCACCATTCAATATTGCATTATCAAGGTCGGCGTCTATAACCTGTGCATCAAAAAGATCCGTCCCGGTCAAGTCTGCTGCCATTAAGTGTGATCGATTTAAGTTAGCTTGTGTTAGATCGCATCGAGAAAGTGATGCAAGAAAGAGATTGGCTCCTTCGAGTTTGGCTTCAGCCATTTGCGCCTTATAAAGAATAGCATCCTCAAGATTAGCTCCGCGTAGATCAACACCTCCAAGCTCTAAATGGCTTAAATCTGCGCCCTTGAGATTCAACGCCAAATTGGGATGTCGCGAGTTCCAGTTGGAAATGGCATCCTTACCTTGTTTTACAATCTTCACATGTTCCGGATTTGCCATGATTAGTTCCTTTCATGCGTTAGGGCAAACGCGAACACGGCGGCGGCGGTGACGAGGTTCAGGCTCTCGGATTTGCCCAAGGAAGACAGAGTCAGACGATGCGAACAAAGATTGATAATTTCCTCGGATAGGCCGCGCGTTTCGTGACCTAAAACGAGAAGAACGGGTTTTTTCAGATCGCGCGCGCTGTGCAGAGGTTGGCCGCCGTGAGCCACCGCCGCCACGCTCGCGCCCGGCCACGCGCGCACGAGTTCCTCAAGGTTCGCATCGGTTCGCAGCGGCAGATGAAAGAGCGCTCCCATGCTGCCGCGCACGACTTTGGGATTCCAGATTTCCGCCGAGCCGGGGCCAAGATGGAACGCAGCGGCACCGAAGAACTCCGCCACGCGCATCAGCGCGCCGCAATTGCCGGGATCGGAAACCTGTTCGCAGGCGAGAGTGAGCTTGGCGGTGCGCGCAGGCAATTCGAAGGTGCGCGCCACGGCCAGAATCCCTTGCGTGCTCTCGATCTTGGCGAAGCGGGCGAAATCCGAGGGAGCCAGCGCCAAGACCGGAATGGGGGCTGGAAACTCGCGCGACCGTTGGTCGTATTCTGACGCCGGAACAAGAACGGCCTCGATGCTCAGATGCGCGCGCAGCGCTTCGCGCACGCAGACCTCGCCTTCGATGAGAAATTGCCCGCGCTCGCGGCGGAACTTTTTTTGCGTAAGCCGCGCCCATTCGGAAATTTGACGGCGCGTGGGAGCAGATGTCATTGGTCTCATTGTGGGTTCCGGCCGGGTTGCGCGCGGCTGCATCTTTTTCACGGGCGAGGATGTGCAGCGCTGAACCCGGCTCGGCGGTCAATCAAAAGTGAACGCGCAGCGTGGCCGTGAGCACGTCGGGCGGGAGGGGCATGCGTTCAAAGCCGGGCGCGCCGGCGAAGGACGGGAGGCGCGGGCCGATGTCCATTCCCATTTCCGGTGCGCGCTTCGATCTTAGAGATGCGTCCGGCGCAAGGAGCAGGTAAGAAAAAGTGAAGCCGCCGGCCGCGCCCAACATGGTTCCGGTCCAGTAGGTGGAGGATTCCGCTCCATGATCGCCGACCGCGAGCGTCACCAAGCCAATACCGAGCAGACCTCCGGAAACCTCGCCGAGCGTGATCAGCGCGCCCTGATCGGAGGAGAAATCGCGATCACGGATCAGCACGTGGCCGAGCGCCAGCCCGCCGACGGCGCCCGCTATGGCGGTCGAGCTGTAAACGCGGTCGTTCTTCGGATCACCATAAGTTGTGAAAGTGAGCGCGGCGATGGTGCCCAGTGCGCCCGCCGCGCGCACCACATAGGCGTCGCCGCGAGTGTAGTCCACGCGGCCCGTCAGCACGCCGCCCGTCGCCAGACCGGCAGCCGATCCCGCCAGCACCCACGCGCCGACAGCCGCCGCATGATCGGAGTCGAACGCACCGCTGACATCGGCCATGCCCACTCCGATGCCCGCACCGAAATCTCCAAGAACACCGATGGCCACGGCATCGCCGTCGCTAAGGTTCGTATGACGGGCGATATTGACCGCCACGACTTCCTCGGCGAGGCTGGTAATCACTCCCGCGCCGAGCAGCGCCGAGCCGTTGTCCTCCGCGCCCGCCACAAGTCCGAGCATGATGCCGTGACCGATGCCGCGCGACCCTCCGTAAAGGCCCAAGCTGGCCGTGCCGCGACTGACGGACGTGCGCTCGGTGGCAAGCAGCGGGATGAAGTAGCCGGCCGCGGCCGTCACCAAGTAGATCCCGCCCGCCGCCGATCCTCCTTCCACTTGCAGCGCGAGGGGAATGGCCCAACCGTGATAGCCGAGAGTTAGTGCAAGATTTCCGGCAATGAACCGCTTTCGTCCGCTGTGATCCAGCACCGCCGTGGGAGCATGCTGGGCGATGGCCTGCATGACCCGCCAGCGAAGATCGGAGGCCTCATCAGAGGTCAGCGGACGGCGAGCGCGCAAGCGGCCCGCGCTGTCGTCATACATGATCTCAAGAACGTACGACGAATCGGGCAGCCGGAAAAGAGCCGCTTCGATAAAGCGCGGATACTCGGGAAACAGATTCAGCTTGTCTTCCAAGCTGCGGTCGAGACGTTCCACGCGGCCGGCGGAATCGAAGGGAACCAAAGTCTCCTGCGCGTACACGCCGGCGGCCAAGAGACACAGCACCAGCATGACTTCGTACGGCAACCGTTTCATTTCGTTTTGTCCTCCGATAAACGTCCGACCACAAGTTTCGCGCAGTGAGCCGGAATCCAGCCGCGTTCGCCGCGTGAATCTATGCAGAAAAGCCAACCATCCGTTTCCTCCACGACCGTCAGCTCTTCACCGACATGGACCGTGAACTCGCGCGCCATGTAGTCTCTCTTGAAGCGGGCGGTGTCGCCGTCGATTTCGAGATAGCATTCAGGAACCCACGCGCTCCAGCCGCCGGTTGCCGTGCACCAGACCCAGCCGGGCCATTCTGCGGTGCGTTTGCCGGTGCGGACTTCCTGCCCGGCGCGCATGATCGTCTCGTCGGCGTTGGTGGCGGTGTAAGCGGTGTGAACGCGAACGGTGTTCTTCATGTCTGTCCTCCACGAGAGCCTGCAAGTGTCATCCTGAAGGCCGCTCTTTTCATCTTGCGGCCTGAAGGATCTCTCTTCGTTTCTCGTTTTTCCGAGAGATCCTTCACCCCCTGCGAAGACTTGGAGGTTCAGGATGACAGACGGGAGAATGAGAACCCCCCTTTCGTCCCCCCTACTGAAGTAAGGGGGGAGAGAGATCACGACGTTTTCAGAAAGCCCGCTTTCCACAGGCCGATGGAGCCGATGATGGAAACAGTAAACCAAATCGCCGCCGGAAGCGGATGCAGAAGAAGCGCGTAGCCGATGGCCAGCGTCAGGCCGATCACCAGAGCCATGCCCCACAGCCAACCGACGAGCGGCCGCGTCATGCCAGTCGCGTGCGGCGTGATCTGTCCGTGAGCGCGCGACCATTGCCGCACGGCACCCCAGATACCCACGGGCCTGGTGCGACGGTAGAACTCGGCGAGCACTTCCATCGGGGCCGGACGGGTCAGAATCGTCACCAGAACCCAAATCAGCGCGGAGCCGAAGGTAATGGTCAGCAGCCGCGCTCCATAAGAGAGCGGCACGGAAAGCAAGAGCAGCGTGATGCCACTCGAAGCAATCATGGCGCTGATTTCGCTCCACGCGTTGATGCGCCACCAGAACCAGCGCAGGACATACACCGGGCCGGTGCCTGCTCCGAAAGCGATGATGAACTTGAAGGCTTCGGTCACGCTCTCGGTGAGGTAGGCGGCCAATCCCGCTCCCGCCAGCACGACGGTGGTGGCCACTTTTCCCGCCCAGAGATAATGGGACTCGCTGCGGCCTTTGGCGAGGAACGGCCGGTAGAAATCATGCACGAGATAACTCGCCCCCCAATTGAGCTGCGCGGAGATCGTGCTCATGAAGGCGGCGAGCAGAGAAGCGAGCAAGAGTCCCTTGAGACCGAAGGGCAGAATCTGCATCATGAGCTTGGGATAGGCCATCTCGGGATCGGCCAAAGAAGGATACAGAATCATCGAACAGAGCGCTACGAGCACCCACGGCCACGTGCGGAACGCGAGATTAGTGAGACTGTACCAGAGTGTGGCCAAGAGCGCATGCTGTTCGTTCTTGCAGGAGTTTTGCCGCTGAATGACTTTGCCGCCGCCGTCGGAATTGACGTTGGCCCACCACGTCACGAAGACATAAGTCACAAAACCCATGAAGGCGGGTGTCCAGAAATCGGCGGAGAAGAATCCCCCTGCGCCGGGCGAAGGAGCCATGCTCAGCGCATCGGGAGTCTTGAGGGTTGTCGCCAGCGCGGTTTTGAGAGCGGACAGGCCGCCAACTTCGCGCACCGCGTAAACTGCGAAGACGATGGCGCCGCCCTGTGCAATGACGTATTGTACGAGATCGGTGAGGGCCACACCCCACAAACCGCTGAGCAGCGTGTAGAAGAAGGTTAGACCGATAAAAAGAAATATGGAATCGAGCTTATCCCAGCCGACGGCGGCGGCGTTGATCTTGGCCATAGCGAGGATCACCCAGCCCATGGCGATGACGTTAATGGGCAACGCCAGCCAGAGCGCGCGGAACCCCCTCAGCAGGCGCGAAGTCGCGCCCGAGCCGTAGCGAAGCGCCGTAAGCTCGACGTCGGTGAGCACCTTGGCGCGCCGCCAGAGAGGAGCGAGGAAAAAAGTGGCGAAGAGCGATCCGATCCCGAAGCACCACCATTGCCAGTTCTCGTAGACCCCGACGGTGCGCACCAGCTTGGTCACATAGAGGGGCGTGTCGCAGGAAAACGAGGTGGCCACCATGGAGGTGCCGGCAATCCACCACGGGAGCGCACGGCCGGCGAGGAAGTACTCTTCGGTGGAGCGGTGGGCGCGGCGCGTCATCACGACGCCCACGATCAGGCTGAGGACGTTGTAGGCGATGATGATCGCCCAGTCCACGGAATGGAGGGTGGCGATGGGAAACCTCGCGGCGTGACGAAGTCGCGGGAATGGCGGTCAGGTCAAAGATAGCACTTTGGGGCAGAAAAACAAGAAGGGATGAGGGCGGAGGGATGAGGGATGAAAACCGAAAAGAACCGGACAGCGGGCAGGTGGCAGCCGGAACGCGGCTAACCTGCCGTAGCCGGCGAAGCCTTCATGGCGGGGAAGGCAAGCGTGATCTGCGTGCCGACCCCCCACTGGGACTTGAGATCGAGCTTGGCGGAGTGACTTTCGGCCACGTTTTGAATGATGCACATGCCGAGACCGGTGCCGCCCGCATCCGTGCGGGTGGTGAAATAGGGTTCGAAGACGCGCGGCAGCACATCGGGAGGGATGCCCCCGCCGGTGTCCCTGACCACCACTTCCACCGCGTCGCCGTCGGCGCGGGCCGTCACGGTCAGTTCTCCCCCGCCCTTGGCACGGAGAGCGTGCGCCGAGTTGAGAATCATGTTGATGATGGCGCTTTCCACGCTGTGGGCGTCGCCCAGAACCGGCGGCAGGTTTTCCTCGAGTTCGAGTTCGAGACGGAAGGCCGCAGCCGGATTATTCGCTGAGAAGCCGCGCAGCGTCCCGGTGGTGCTTTCCATCATCTCGACGGTGGAGCGGATGAGCGCCGTCAGATCGAGTGGCGCAAAGTTGGAGGTGGTGGGCTTGGTGAGGTGCCGCAGATCGCGGGCGATTTTCTCGATGCGTTCGGACAGGGCGGAAATCGTCTCCAAGTCCTTGTCCACGCCGCCGTCGAGCGACACGCCCGCTTTCTTGAGCCGCATGGCAAGCAGTTCGATGCGGCCTTTGACCGGCTGGAGGCTGTTATTGATTTCGTGGGCGATGCCGCCGGCGAGTTGGTTAATGGTGGATTGCTTCTCCGACTCGATGAGTTTGCGTTCGAGCTGCTTCTGGAGCGTCACGTCCTCGAGGATGATGCCGACGCGCTCGCCGCCCAGCGCGCGGTGAAGATGGAAAAACGAGTAGGCCAGAGTGCGCGCTCCGAAATCGAAGAAGGAACGGCGGCTGCCGTTTTTCTGAAGAAGGAAGTCCTGCAAGTCCTGCAAGATGTGGAGCATGCTGGTGCTGCTGCAGCAGCGGGAATCGGCCAGCGGCGTGCCGCGGGTGAGCACCGCGCCGTCGAGCAGAGCCGACGATTGCGCGCTGGCGTATTCGATCTTCAGCCGATCGTCGAGAATAATCACGCCCTGCGGCTGGCTGTCGAGAATGGTATCGAGGTATTCCTGCAGCTCGCGGTAGCGGGCGGCGGCTTCCTGCTCAGCCTCGATGAGATGCGCGGTTTCGAGGGCCACGGCGGTGAGTTGCACGAAAGTATCGAAGAGCACGAGGCTGGTTTGGTCGAACACTCCGGCCAGCCGCGAGGTGTCCACGTAGGCCGCGCCGAGGAGTTTGCCTTTGGAAATTACGGGGGCGCCCATGATCGAGCGCACCTGCATGCGGGCGATGGACTGCTGCTTGGTAAGATCGGACGCGCCGACCACGTCGTTGATGAGAATGGGGCGGCGGCCGTCCAGCACTTTGCGGATGACGGTGTGCGAGGCGGCCGTTTCGGCGTCGGCGATGTCGCCGCTTTCCATGTTGCGGGCGACGCGGAAGTTCCATTCGCCGTGCTCGGATACGAGCACGAGGAAGCCGCGTTCCGCGCCGGTCAGTTCGAGGACCGCGTCCATGGCCCGGTCAAGAATGGTGGTGGTGGAGAGGTCGCGGTTCAGGTCTTCCACCAGCGAGGCCAGCTTTTGCAGGCCGGCTTCCACGCTGGTGGCGGAGTCCGCCACTCGCTCCGGTTCCACGCCGGAAGTCAGGTCATCGAGGTCGTCGAAAAAATCGTCCGGCACGTATCAGGTTTCCTTGACGGAGTTTCGCAACATCACGGCTTCATCCTTGAAACGGCGAACCTGCGGAGATTCGAGGAACCGCCGGCGACCGCGCTCGGAAAGGCGGCTGCTGATGGCCTTGAGGACATTGGCGCCGCGGCCGAATTCATCGAGGGCCTTTCGTACCGCTCCCTGAGCGAACATGCGGCGCGCCGAGGCCCAGTGGAATCTCCACAGAAGGTCAGGATATGCAGACAATTGTCGAACGACTCGCGGTCGCTCGCGAGCATCCAACTCTTCGTGAGCAAAAAGAAGGCCATAGACCAACGTGCGGGCGGCGGTGAAAGGGTCCCACTTGGTGTCGGCGACCTTGCGCGCGCGCGCCAGCGCCTCCCGAATGCCGTGCTCATCGCCGTCTTCGGCGGCGAGGGCGCACTCGGTGAGATGGAAGTGCTGAAGCGCGAGAGGATCCACGTCTTGAGAGAGTAACATCCGGGCTTGATCGAGCGCTTCGGTTGCGCTTTGGCGACATCCGCGGCGGGCGCGCAGCAGGGCCATGCCTTCCCATGCCTGTGCCTGTCCTTTGCGGGCGCCGATTTCGCCGGCCGCATGGTGAGCCCGCTCGAGCACGGCGGCGGCGTCCTCGAGTTCCTCGAGCGTCAGCAACAGCTTGCCCAGATAGATGAGCGGCTCGATCTCGCACTCATGATCCTCGAGCGTGCCGGCGAGCGTGACGGCTTCCTGCAGATAAGCGTGCGCGCGCGGAAAGTCGGCGCGATAGTAGCTCAGTTCGCCGAGATTGCTGAGAATCTCCACCTGCTCGCGCGGGTTTTTCAGGCGGCGGAAAAGGCCGAGCGCCTTGAGGTAATACTCCTCGGCTTCGGCCAGCGCGCCGGTTTCCAGCGCGTCCACGCCGAGGTTGTTGTAGATGCCGGCGAGGCGATGGACGTCGTTGATCTCGCCGGCGATCTCGGCGCATTTTTTCCACAGGGTGCGGGCGCGCAAGCGGTCGCCGCTTTGCGCCGCCAGCACGCCAAGGTTGTTGTAGATGTGGGCGATGCCCTTGCGGTCGCGGAGAATCTCGTTGATTTCGAGGCCGCGTTTCCAATACATAGCGGCGGCGGCGGCCTCCCCCCGGTAGAAAGCGAGCGTCGCGACGGTGTGAAGCAGCAGGGCGTGACCGGCGTCGGCGACCTGCGGCGGCACGCGCACCAGACCTTCCTCGGCCAGTTTGCAGGCGTGCTCCGCTTCCCCGTGCTTGAAGGCAATCCACGCCAGAGTGCCGAACACGATGCCGGCGCGGCTGTCGTGACCTTCGGGCAGCGCCGTGCGGCAGCGTTCGAGAATGCTCTGAGCGCGTTCGGTGCGGCCCAGTTTTTCCTCGATCATAGCGAAGCGCGCCAGACGTTCGAGGTTGGCGGCGGTCACGGGCACGTCGCCGTTGTTCAGAGAGAGCGCGAGTCGGGCCGCCGCCGCTTCGAGGTTGCCTTCCATGTACTCAACGGTCACCAGCGCATCGAGCATCACCTCGAAGATCGCGGGCGGCGTGTCGTCCTTCAGGCAGGATTCCACCAGCCGTCTGATCCATCGCAGCTCGCCGTCTTCGAGAACCTGATGCAAAGTTTCGGCGGCTTCCTCGGGCGGCGTGGTCCAGGTTCCGGCGTGAAAATCGTGGAAGAGTTGTTCGCGTTTGCGGCGGCGGCGGTGTCCCAGTGAGGGCAAGGCCCACCCGGTGGCCAGTTGATGATGAATCTGGCGGGCGGTCTCCTCGTCGAGCAATTCTTCGAGGTGCTCGCTCACGGCGGAGAAAACCATGGTGCAGCCTTGTTCGGTGCGAGCGATCCAGCCAGCCTCTTCGAGGGCGCGCTGAGCACCGGCGAGAACTGCGTCGTCATTCTCGCCCGCCGGGAGCACTCCCTTCAGCACTTCGGGCGGCAGCGGCGCGCGGGAGCAGGCCAGATGATAGGCGAGACGGCGGGCGGGATCGGGAAGACTCGTGAGCGTGCGCTCGATGTGATCGGCCACCGCCGCATGCACGGGGATGTTCCACGAGCCGGGCAGCAGCTCCCATCCCTTGAGACCGATGAACAACGTGCCCGCTTCCTGCAGTTCGTTCAACGCGCGGTGCAACGCCACGGCGTAGCCCATCGAACGCGAGTAGAGTTCGCGCGGGAAAGCGGGCGGGAAGGCATTCTCCGGGAGTGTGGCGGTGATGAATCGTTCCACGCCGGCGGCATCCAGCGGCTGGAGGGTGAGCGTATCGTGATTTTCGAGCAGTGCGGCCAGAACGGGGCTAGGCTGAGACGCGCCCACCACACACCAAGCATGGTTTTCTTGCGCTGCAGCGAGGGCGGCGTAGAGGCGCGCGGCGGGAAGAGGATCGGCGTCAGGGATCACCAGCACCTGTTCCTCTCCGCCGGTGAAATCGGTTTCGGACTCAGCCACACGCACGCAAACACCGTCTATCGCAAGTTCATGGGCGAAATCCCGCAGCAGGCGGCGACGGCCCAATCCGCCCGCGCCGATGACGAGCACGTGGGCGGGAACCGAACCCGACAGCAGCAGGGCTTTGCGTCGTTGCAGTTTTTCGCGCTGGCGGGCATTGGTGACGGCCGCGGCGGAGCGGATGTAGGCGCTGCGCGTCTCGCGCGTTTCATAGGGGAAATCGGTGCCCTCACGCTCGTTCAGCAGGGCGATCACGTGACGCGCCGAGGGCGGCCGCTCCTTGGCCTTGATGCGCAGGAGCGCGCCGATGACGTCCGAGAGCCCGACGGGCAGATCGGGGCGAAATCGCAAGGGCGGGGGAGCTTCTTCCGAGCAGCGCAGCCGGGCCACACTCAGCGGGTCCTTTCCGTTGAAGGGCAGGCGGCCGGCGGCGAGGCGGTAGAGCATCATTCCGGCGGCGTAGAGGTCGCTGGCCACCGAGGCGCCGCGGCCCTCGATGAGTTCCGGCGCCATATAATCCACCGTTCCGGCCGTCACGCTGACTTCATTGGTGTGCGTGGCCAGACCGAAATCCACCAGCTTCAGGGTCTCCAATTTGCCTTCCGGGTCCAGCCGCCCGAGCACGTTCTGCGGCTTGAGGTCGCGATGCAGCAGTCCGCGGCTGTGGAGAAAAGCCAGAGCGCGGCAAAGCCCGACGAGAACCTCGTGAATCTGCCCGGCGGTCCATTTCTCCGCCAGTTGATCCAGCGGCTTGCCTTCCACGAACTCAGTGGTGAAGAAAAGAGAGGACTCGGGGGGAGGCAGCATCCCGAAGTCATAGACCTCCGGGATGTTGGGGTGGGTCACGCCGATGATGTTCCGAAATTCCGCCTTGAAGCTATCCGTTTCAGCTTCGGCCAAGTCCGCGCGCATCGCCTTTAGAGCGATGATTTTGTTGTCTCTGCGCGTGTCCTCCACGAGCAGCACAACCCCCATGCCGCCGGCGCCGAGGGTGCGTAAGATCCGATAGCGATTGGCGAAAAGCTGTTCGGGCATAGTGAAGCGAGATCGTACGTATCTCCTCTGAGTTATCGGCAGTTGGGGGGGAAGAAATAAGAATGAGCAAGCGCCCCAGCCGGGCGGCTGGGGGTAGTGCGGTTTCGAGATGGCTCACGGGCAAAAAAAGTCCGGCTGCCCAAGGCAGCCGGGGTTGTACCACGGAGGAAACAGGCTGAGAGGAGGCTCGGGGGTCACCCGATTATGTAACGACTGAAATGATCGAGCTGTGCCGTGACGGATTTCGCGTTCACGTCCACGTGGCTGGGCATGGGCAGGCAGGTGCGGCCGTTCATGTAGAAGATTTCCAGGCTGCCCTGTGAGTCGCTGTTTTCGTACTGGGTGCCCTCATAGGACAGGGTCAGCTCAACCGGCACATTGAAGCGGAACGGGCTGGGTCCGCAGTCCACGGCCACACCGCTGATGGACGCACTGACCATGGTGAAGGTGACGTCGAGGTCCACCGCTCCGGCGGGGATGTTCAGTGAGTGATGTCCCAGACGCAGCCGGCCGCCGGCCGGACCGATAACGGCGGACACCGGAATCGCCGTCGCGATGACACCGTCAGTGTTGAGTCCGCCGGGCGCGCTCAGGATGGGCACATCCCGGCCGGGCACAACCTGATCGCCCGGCTGCGGGTTCCACAGACCGAGTTCCGGCTCCGTATTCTGACTCATTACCGGAGATTCGAAGTTGCTGCAGCCCACGGCGAGAACCAGCACCATCATGAGCGCGGACTTCAGCATGAGTTCGGACAGCTTCTTCATATTGGGTTCCTTCCGTCTCGTGGTTTACTTATGTCTCTGGTGATAATGGGGGCAATCAGTATGCCGAGTATAGTATTCGTACCAAGCGTGCTAAGCGGGCGCTGTTTTCTCGAAACATGGTTCAGAATTCCGCGCGAGTTGGGTCGAATGAACCGACTCTGCACCGCATCCGCTGGGGCAGATGCACCAGTGGAAATGCTCCGCCGTTGGTTGAGTTGAACGCCCTGCGGTTGACGGCACATTCTTGTTTCGACGGTGCACATTCCGAGATGTGCCGCCGCCGGGGTGCGTGCTCACGGACAAAAAAAGTCCGGCTGCCCAAGGCAGCCGGGGTTGTACCACGGAGGAAACAGGCTGAGAGGAGGTTCGGGGGCTACCCGATAATGTAACGACTGAAATGATCGGTGGTGGCCCTGACGGTCAGGCTCCCGGGATCCACCACGCTCGGCACGGGCTGGAACGAGTTTTCGGAAGCCATGTAGACCACGCTGAGGGGTGGGGTGCCGTCCACATCCTCGTACTGTGTGCCGAAGTAGCTCAGAATCAGGGTCACGGGCACTTGGAAAGTGAGCGGGCTGGGCACGCAGTCCACGGCCACGGCATTGGCGGATGCGTAGCCCATTTGGAAGGTCACATCGCCAAGGACCGCGCCGGGCGGGACGATCAACTGGTGATAGCCAAGTTGCAACGTTCCACCTTCAGGCCCGATGATCATGGTGCGCGGCGGGGGCAGCGACCCGTCGTCCACCGACAAGTGGCTTTTGCCGCCCAGACTCTCCCAATAGTTTTGCTTGAGAATGGGCACGTCGTGCCCGAGGATGATCTGATCGCCGGGGCGGGGTGCCCACATCCCCACGGCTGTCTCCGCCGACTGGCTGGCGGTGGGGGCGTCGAACCGGCTGCACCCCAAGGCAAGAAGAACCACCAGAGCGAGCGCCGACATCACCCAGGCGGCGCGTTTGATGGTTTGCAGGGTAATCATTTTTGCTCCTTTATCTTCATCGCACGAGTTCATCCGGTTCCGCTCCCGCTCATATGTTTAGCAAGCATTATGCCGACTATAGTTGCTGTATGAATCGTGTCAACCGTATGCTGTTTTCTCACTACTTGTTTCCGTTTGCGCCGTGCAACGCGCTGCGCACCACGAGCGAATCACGCAGGTGAGTTGGTTCAAATGCACATGAGTGGCTCCTTTCACCGGCCAAATGAGGGTGGAGAAAGGCAAGGGCGACCCTCGCGGGTCGCCCTTGGTACTTTTCTCTGCGACCGCCGGCGCTCAGAGCGTCAACGTCCAGCGATAGAGCTTGAAGCGAGGATTGAACTGCACGACCTCTCGGTTCTGTCCGAGCCGGTCGAGCGAACGCAGCAGCAAGTCGGCGGGATCCGCCGTGTTTCGACGGACATCGTGCCAGAGATAGAAAACGTCGCGCTTGCCGGCCAGCCGCGCGCGCAGATCGTCCGGGAACTTGCCAGCGAGTGCCTCTTCTCTCGGCACATGAACGGGCTGCCAAACGTCGGCGACCTGCGGCCAGTAATAGGCGAAGAGCGGATGCGCTCCGTCCAGAATGAGCAGCGTGGACTCGGGCGTGAGGTGCGCGCGGACGTACGTGCTCATGCCCCGCCAGTTCTCACGGCGGCCGTAATGCTGCGGGTCAAGGAAATGCGCATAGGCCACCACCAACACGGCCGCTCCCAAAATCACCACCGCGCGCTTCACCCACCGCATGTTCAGCGCAAGATACGAAGCCGCCAGAAACAGCACCGCGAAGGGTGCTACGAAAATAATGTACTTGGGTTGCAGCCAGTATTGCCCGGTCACCGCGCTGGCGATGAGCGCCAGAAATGCGGGAATGGTAAACAGTTCGTGGCCCAGCCACGCGGTTGGCGAAAGCGGCCGGTGATGAAGACGGATGAATCCCCAGACAAGAAGCGCCGCCGGAACCGCCGCCAGAGCGACGAGCGGGAGATTGTGCAGTACATCGCCCACCCCGACCACCCGCCCCGAAGACTGATCGGAAAGCGCAAAATAGTTGAAGCCCAGAGTAACCGCCGCCAACAGCTTGGGGATCGCACTGGGCAAGTGCACCACGTACTCCGCGCCGCGGACTTGGGAGAAATACAGCAGATTGGGAAGGTTCGGCAGGTAGAGCAGCACGCTCGCGCCCAGAGCGGCCGCGCTCTGCCAAAAAGGAATAGTGCGGCGCTCGCGGAAGAGAGTAAGGGCCAGTCCGGCCACGAACAGCCAGTAGTGGAGATGCGTGTAGACGCCAATCCACGTCACCGCCACGAAAGCGATCCACCGCCCCAAGGAACTCCGCTCGCGCAGGTGCAGAACAATCCAGACCTGCAAGAGCGCGAGGAAAGCAACCATCGAGTACATGCGCAATTCCTGCGAGAACTCGATGAGCATGGGCGAGACGGCCATGAGCACGGCAAAGGCGCGGGCCAGAGGTGCGCCGCCCAACCGCCGCCCGATGTGGTAAGCCAAGGGAATCTGCGCGAGTCCGAAGATCAGCGGCAGCAAACGCAGGCCGATTTCGCCGTGAAATCCGAGTTGCCTCCACAGATACAAGAGCGAAAAGAAAACCGGGCGGAAACGGTCCTCGCTGTGCGTAAGGAACGTGCCGCTATCGCGCAGCAGCGAGAACATCTCGTCGCCGTAGAAGCTGTAGCCGAGATGCGGCAGCCTAAGCGCAAGCGCAGCGGCGACGATGGCGAGCAGAATGAAATCAACGCGCTTCTTCATGCGGGCAGGAATGACATCGGACACTCAACCCTCGCGAATGGCGTCCACGGGCGCCAGCCTTGATGCGTGCCGCGCGGGATAGACCGCCCCCAGATAGGACAGCAGCACGGCGATGAGCACCACCGCTGCGAAGTCCAGCGGCTGCATTTTCACCGGCAGCGCTTCGAGAAAATAGATGTCGGACGGCAGGGCGACCCAGTGATAGCGGAGCTGACCGAGGCAAACCAGAAAGCCGATGACGGTGCCCAGCACGCCGCCCACCACGCCCACGATCAGCCCCTGCGTGCTGAAAATGCGGGCCACGTCGCGGTCGCGCGCGCCCATCGCTTTCAAGATGCCGATGTCGCGCCGCTTTTCCATGGCCACCATGATGAGCGTCGAAAGAATGTTGAAAGCGGCCACCATGATGATAAGCGAGAGAATGATCGTCCACATCCACTTCTCGATTTTCATCCACGAAAAGAGCGTGCGGCGGAGTTCGAACCACGTTTGCGCATAGTACGGCTGGTCGAAACGGGATTCGAGTTCGAGCTTGACCTTATCGGCAAGATACAGGTTGTCGAGCTTGATTTCCAGTCCGTCCACGCGCTCGCCCCGCTTGAACAGGTCGCGGGCAACGTTCACGTCGAGATAGGCGATGACGTCGTCGAACTCGAAGAGGCCGGTTTGAAACACTCCGGTCAGAACGAACTTGCGCACGGCGGGGGCGGAGAATGTGCTCGTCATCCCGGCCGGCGAAAAGAGCACGACCGTATCTCCCACCGCCACCCCCAGCCGTTCAGCCAGAAAGCGGCCCACGATGATGCCGGGCAAGCCGTCGCGCGCGAAGTTCACGCTGCCCGAAAGCAGGTGCTTGGGCAAATCACTGACTTCCGAAAGCGTGGCCGGATCCACGCCGCGCGCCATGACGCCCTCGGACGTGTTCCCCACCCGCAGCATGCCTTTCTCGAACACATACGGAGAGACTCCGGTCACGTGCGGCAGTTTGCGCACGATGGCGGCGGCTTCCGGCCAGTCGCTGATGCCGCGGTCGCCGTAGGTGGTGAGCCGCAGATGCGCGTCCGCGCCGAGAATGCGCTGCCGCACCTCGCTCTCAAAACCGTTCATCACCGACATGACGATGATGAGCGCGGCCGTGCCGATGGTCACGCCGCCGATGGAGAGATACGAGATCAGCGAGATGAACCCTGAGCGCGAACGTGATCGAAGATAGCGCTGGGCGATGAAGAGATGTGTGCGCATGTTTCTTACAATGTCATTCTGGACACCATTCTTATGGGCGTCCAGAATCTCAATCGGTGGCGAGTTCCCTTTACGTTGTCATTCTGGAGAACGCGTCTTCGGCGGGCGTCCTCCCACGTTGTCATTCTGGATACTGCGTGCTCTTCAATCTTGCGCGCGGGCGCCCCCCCCACGTTGTCATTCTGGACACCGCGTGCTCTTCAATCTTGCGCGCGGGCGTCCAGAATCTCAATCTCCCTCCGCATCGTACCATCCGTCAGCGAGGTCTTTCCATTCCGGGTTATGCCCTTCAATCAAGCGAATCTTCCAAGCCCGCGGCCAATTCTTGAGCCTTTTCTCGCGTACAATCGCGCTCTCAATGCTGGTTGTGGCTTCGTAATGCACGAGCCGGTTGATGCGATAGCGCTCGGCAAATCCCTTCGTGATCTTGTGCCGATGCTCCCACACGCGGCGGCGAAGGTCATTGGTCACCCCGATGTAGAGCCGGCGCGTCTTGGAGGCTAAGATATAGACGTAGTACTGCCTGGTCATTACCGCCGCCAGGAAACCTCAATCGAGATTCTGGACGCCCGTGCGCGAAGCCCCAAGAGCGCGCGGTGTCCAGAATGACAGTAGGGGCAAATTCGGTGTCCAACTCAATGAAGATTGCACTGTCTCTCACTGAGCCCGCTGCAGCCCGATCTTCTCATGCACCGGGTTCGACTTGAGCACGGCGTACAGGCAGTCGAGCAGAATCAATGCTTGTAGGGCGTCCCGGCGAGTGAACTGAGTCTTGTTTCCGTGCATGATGGATTTTCTATCGAGCGGCAAGCACGCCCCGCGGTCTCTTCCGGGACCTTCAAAAACGTCTGTCACGAACTGTGCAAGTGCGTCCGCGGTCAGGCACAGGAGATGAGGTGAGGCATCGGTGATCGTGCTCTTCAGGTAATCGGCTATCTTGCTGTCCTTGGCGTCACGATACTCCTCGAACATGATCCCGCTGAATTGCGCGACCGACAGCGTGGTTGAGGCAGCGAATCTCCCTGCGTGATAGAGGCACACCGTCTCATCCAACAGGTTTGCGCGCCGCCTGAACGTCTCAACGCTTAACCACGCATCCCGCATGGCGGCGACACGTTCGGCGGTGAAGAAATCATATGCGACTTGGTCACCCGCCATGCCATTCCCAAGACCATAGAGCTTCGCGGTGTCACGATATGGCCGCGGGAAGACCGTCAGAACGGGATACCATCCATTGGTCTCGAGAATCTGTCGCTCAGGTCCGCGGTCAACTAACCATGCTTCGATTTGCCTTGAGTAAAGACCATGTTTGAGCGGCTCGCGAATCTGCGTTGGCTCGGTTCCATCATCCCAAAGTCTGTTGCCACATTGTCTGAAGTCAAACCAGATGTGTCGCTTCTGGCCGTCATTGAAGATAAGGACGTATCCGTCACTTGCTCTGACTCGTGGCAGAATCAGGGCATCAACGTCGGCGAACTGGTCTAAGCTCGTCTTGCTGGGCATAGCCCCAACCGGCACATGTGACTTCAGTGTCGCTACAAATTGAAGTTGGATATCGTCGTCGAAGTAGGTCTCGCTCGCATTGTCAGGCGGAAGCACGACCAAGACGGCGCTATGTGGACTGGCGGCAATACTCGATGAAACTACCTTCGGGTCACCGTCGAACCAAATGGAGCACACCGATTGCAGCAGATTAGCAAGGGGCACACCGCTGTCCTCATCGTAGTGGCCCGAAACTTGGGCCCAGAAATAGTGCCCAGCAGGCACAGCTACTGGCGCTACGCCCGTAGGGTGTGTGTTCGCCGAGGTAGTGCGTACAATTGTGGATAGGTCCAACTCACCGTGCCTTACTATACCGGCTACATCGCATCCGGTGTTCAACTCCTCAACTGCGGAAACAGAATCACTTCGCGGATGGAGGTTTGGTCGGTGAGGAGCATGGCGAGACGATCCACGCCGATGCCCATGCCGGCGGTGGGGGGCATGCCGGTCTCCAGCGCGCGCAGGAAATCTTCGTCAAGCGGCTGCGTTTCCTCATCACCCGCTTCCTTGAGCTTGCGCTGCGCTTCGAACCGTTCACGCTGATCGAGAGGGTCATTCAGCTCGCTGAAGGCATTGCCCAATTCCAAACCGAAGGCGAAGGGTTGAAAGCGTTCCACGAGCCGCGGATCATCGCGGTGCTTCTTGGCGAGCGGCGAAAGCGAAAGCGGATAATCGCAGATAATCGTCGGTTCGAGCAAGCCGGGCCGCACCAGAGTTTTCATCATCTCGTCGAGAATCTTGCCCTCGCCCATTTCGCGCGTGATCGGCACGTCGTGCTTCAGCGCAACCTCGGCCAGCTCGCGCGCGCTTGCTCCCACCAGATCCGTTCCCGTGGCCTGCTTCAGAAGATCAAAAAACGTGACGCGGCGAAAGGGCTTTGCGAAATCAATCGTCCGGCCCTGATAGGTCACTTCGGTGGTTCCCAAAGCGGCGCGCGCCACGAAGCGGAAGAGTTCCTCAGACAGATCCATGAGGTCGCGGTAGTCCGCGTAGGCCTGATAGAACTCGAGCATGGTGAATTCCGGATTGTGGAATTTGTCCATGCCCTCGTTGCGGAAGTCCTTGCTGATTTCGTAGACTCTCTCCAAGCCGCCGACAAGCAGCCGCTTGAGATAGAGTTCGTCGGCGATGCGCAGGAAGAAATCGCGGTCGAGGACGTTGTAGTGCGTGGTGAACGGTTTTGCCAGCGCGCCGCCGTAAAGAGGCTGCAAAGCGGGAGTCTCTACTTCGAGAAAGCCGCGGCCGTCGAGGAACTCGCGCATGGCGGAAATGATGCGCGCGCGCACGCGGAAGATTTCGCGCACGGAAGGATTCACCGCCAGGTCGAGGTAGCGCTGGCGGTAGCGCGCTTCCTTGTCGGTGAAGGCGTCGAAGACCTGTCCCTCGCACTCTTTGACCACCGGCAGCGGATGCAGGCTCTTGGAGAGCAGCTCGAAACTCTGCGCGCGCAGGGTGGGCTCGCCGGTCTTGGTGCGAAACACCGTTCCGCGGACACCGATAATGTCTCCGATGTCGAGCAGATGACGAAAGATTTCGTAGGCCTGTTCACCCACGCGGTCGCGCTGCACGTAAATCTGCATCTCGCCGAATTCGTCGCGCACATGGCAGAAGCCCGCCTTCCCCATAATGCGGACGGTGTGGATGCGGCCCGCGATGGAGAAGACCGGCCCAACGTGCTCTGCGTTCTCGATCTTGGAATCGAAATCGCGCAGCAGATCGGGGATGTGCGTGTCCTTCTCGAAGCGATAGGGATACGGATTCACACCTAACGCGCGCAGCTTGTCGAGCTTTTCGCGGCGCAGGCGGAGGATTTCGTTCAGGTCTTCGTGGGAGGGAGATGAGGATTCGTTGGGCATCGTTTTCGTTCGGATTGATTCCGGCCGCGCGGGGACGCACGGCTCGGCGGCAAGGGATTCCGTTCGAA
>JAPKYT010000017.1 GCA_026394155.1 bacterium
GGTGCGGGAGATCAAAAGGATATTCGGACTAGCATGAAAATCGGCCGCGCCATCGGCCACCCTATCTCGGAGAAACCGTGATGTCGGAGCCCTTCCCACTCGATGTGAATGCCCTGTTGTCTGTCTTGAATCACTTGAACCTGGGGGTCTACGTCACGGACTGCGACCGCCGCATCTTGCTGTGGAACCGCAAGGCGGAGGAGATCACCGGCTACCTCGCGGCCGACGTGGTCGGCAAGGCCTGCCATGAGCAAATCCTCGTTCACGTGGACAAGGATCATCACGCCCTTTGCAGCACGCACTTTTGCCCTCTGTACAGGTCCATCACCTTGGGCAAGGAGAGCCAGGAGCCGGTGCTCGTCTACGCCAAGGGAAGGGAGGGGCAGCGGATCGCCGTGTCGGTGAGCACGGCCCCGCTCCGAGACGCCTCCGGCAAGATCGTCGGGGGCATCGAGGTCTTTCGAGACGCCACGCCTGAGATTCGCGACATGGAATTCGCCCAGCGGATTCAGCGCCACTTGCTGCCGCAGACCCTGCCGGAGATCCCCAACTTTCAGTTTGACGTCCGATTCTATCCGCACGACCTGGTCGGCGGCGATTTTTACGACTGCCGCCATCTCGGGCCGAATCAATACGGCTTCATGGTGGCGGACGTGCGGGGACACGGGGTCTCGGCCGCGCTTTACACCATGTGGCTGAAGAGCCTCGGCGAGAGCCTGACCGCCCAGGCATCCAGCCCGGGAAGATTCATGACCGCGATGGGGCGCGAGATGAAGAAATTCGTCGTGGAGGAGAGTTTTGCAACCGTGTTTTACGGCGTGCTGAACGCCGAACGGTTTGAAGTCACGTACACCAACGCCGGCCATCCGCCGCCGCTCCATTTTCACGCCGCCGGGGGCGAGGTGACGCCGCTCGATTCCCACGGCGTGCCGCTGGGCATTTTGGCCGATGTGGAGTACAAAGCGGCGACGACGCGCCTCGATCCAGGCGATCTGCTCCTCTGCTACACCGACGGCATCACGGAGTCCGCGGACACGCAAGGCCAAAGGATGGGGGCGAAGGGCCTGGCCGACCTTCTGAAGGAGCAGATACTGCGCGCGAAGACAAACATCCTCGAACACATCTTTCGCCACGTCAAGCAACAGTGCGGCAACGTGTCGCTGTCGGATGACGTCCTGTTGCTCTCGGTGGCGCGAAAGGCGTGATTCCGTCGTCGCGCCGCCGAAACGTAAGAATGCGCTTGACAACGGGGGGCGTTACGGTAGAATGTACCCATCATCCGCAACCGACATCCTTCGGACGAATCGTCGGGGCGTGGCTCAGCCTGGCTAGAGCGCTTGGTTCGGGACCAAGAGGTCGCTGGTTCAAATCCAGTCGCCCCGACCATTTCTCCCGTTTCACGAGTCCTGACAGTCCCTGTACACCCTCCGGTCAAAAACCGATACAACCTAACGCTACTCAGCAGGTCGCAACGGCACCTGGGTCGGCGAATCTGACACACTCTGTACGCTCTCCCAACACCACCATAACGCCCGGATTGCACCCAAGGTATGCAATGGGTATGCAACAGGATGTCGTATTCTCCCTGTAGACTTGCAGGTCGTTGCCAAGGCATGGCCGCAACTGAAAGGGCTAAATGGTCAGTCGAATGCATTTCCTGGCTCTTGCCACTTGGTGAATTGCGGCGATCGGCAGGCTGGCGCTGGGGCGCCACAAGAAGGCCAGTGGCGCCGGGGCGCCAGCCTATCGCCGAATTCACTTGGTGACTGGTTGCAGCTCACCGGTGAGATAATCATTGTTCTTGTGCACTTTTTCGGAAGGCATCATTCGGACAAGCGCCGCCAGGACCGGGATGTTGCTCGGGATCTTCTGATAAGCGCTAACCACACATCCTTCACAAAGCACGGGGATTGAAGGGCGAGATGTTGGTCTTGTACCGCCAGTCCGGTGGTCTGCCCCATCAGTAGAAAGGCGCGCTGAGCCTGGCCCGGGTCTGCGTGAACCAGGAGCAGGACGGAGCATTCGACGAGAAAAAGCAGGTCTTATGGAGGCTGATCTCGCCGGCGATTTTGGATTGGGTTCTTTCGCTCGATGGCGATGGCGGGCAGGATGTCCTCGACATAGTCCACGTCCGGCTTGCCCATGCGATCGGGGAACTGGCGCGCGTACGCAATGAGGGCTCGACGTACCGCCGATGGCCTTCGGCGTAGAGCGTATCGAAGCCAAGCGACGATTTCCCCGAGCCGCTGACGCCAGTGATGCCCGTGCGCTTGCGGCGCAGCACCTCGAGGCTGATGTTGTATAGGGGATGGACGCGCACACCGCGCAGGACGATAGAGTTACTCACAGACTCATTCCATCTCCGCTGCGCTATGGGGTCAATTTCAGGCTGGCGGGGGCTTGCCTCAGTGCGTTGCACACTTCTCATAATTCCTCCAAGCCCCATGCGTGTTCTGTGTCCATCCCAAGCGGTTCGCGGCGAGTACCTGTCACAGTCGCAAGAGCGACTTGATTTTTGAGTCTTTGCAGCGGGAACTGGCATCAAGAGGGGCAACCCGATTTGAGAACTTGGGCAATCCAATTAATTAAATGAATGAGGTGTATAGTTAATACTGTGTGAAGCCAGTGCAAAGCATAGATTAAGTAATATGGTGTATTTCTTAATGTGTAGCTGAGATATTTTTTCATCTCAGCACATAGAGATGACGTAAGATTAGGCAGGCACAGCACTTGCGATACATCTCACTAATTAAACAAGTTTTAACTATGCTCTTGACATTGCTCCGAGGGCGGTGTAGTCTTAAATGGTACTTAATCTCTATGTTAATGCTACACTTAATCTTCTGCGATGTGGGTGTACCGACTGTGTCGCACGGGCGACCTGCCGATAGGCCGCATTGCTTTAGCGAACTGGACAGGACGCAGAATCGTGCAAACAATGCCCAAGTTCCCAAGAACATGGTCGTGGCCGCGTTGCCTCGACCTGATGCCTTCCTATCCATCCCTGCTCGTTTCTGTTGAGAGGAAAGAGCCATGCCACGAATCCTTGTCCTGGAGGATAACAAGTACCTGCGGCTCCTTTACGCCCTGCGACTCGCGGCACACGGCCATATAGTTGTCGCTGCGGCTGAATCCGTTGACGCCAGGAAGCTGGTAGAGACCGCAGGTCTCGACCTGGTTGTCGTGAGGTCCCACAAGGGCTCAGTGGATGAGGGGAGAGTCTTCCCCAAGGGCACCGAGGAGAGAGCCGGGGTTCTGGTGAACTCACAGTACTTGAACAAGAAGGCATCTGAATCATCCCGACTGAAGATTAGAGCGCGACGGAAGCAGGTGCATGCACATGCCCCTGCCAACTGCGCTTCGTCCGTTTGAATCAGCCTCCGACATGTTTCTGCCCAGTCCCGATCAGAAGTGAATTAGGAGAAGGAAGATGAGTACGCGAACGCGAATTCATCGGCAGTTGTGGATTGAGGAACTTGAGCCGAGAGTAGCGCCGGCGACGGTGACGCTATTGCCAAGCCAGAGTTGGTCGTACAC
>JAPKYT010000054.1 GCA_026394155.1 bacterium
CCAAGAGCACGCCAGCGGCGATGAGGATCACGATGTGCGCGGCGTGAACAACGGCTATCGAACGGCCGAAAAGGAGAAAGAGCAGCTTGTAGAGAAGGACGATGCCGGGGGGTTTGGTGGAGCCGAGCAGGTCCACACCGGGAAGCCAGCCGTGGCCCAGCCCATCGGCCGCGACCGCGTACTCGGCCTCATCTATGTTAAGAAAAACGTCTTCGACAAAGGCGGCGCGGCACCAGATCATGCCCACCACGAGGATCAGCCACGCGAGGGCGCGAGGTTTCATGGGGCAGCCGCCGTTCGCCGGCGATAGATCTGAATGTCACCAATCATTACACCCGGCTCGTAATTCCGGCGGACGCAATCCGCGAGCCGGGGGTAGAGCAGGATTGGAAACTGAATGAACGTCAGTTCGCAATCGGCGATCCCGGACAGGTCGATAATGTACGGCGGCCGGTTGCGTTCGAGGTCTTCCACGAACATCTCTTCGGCGCGCGGGTGGAAATGGGTGCGCGGGGCGAGGGAGAAGTGGGGATCAAAGGCGCCTACCGAGTAGCCGGTGATATAATGGCAAATGAAATCCCGCACTCCGGGCCGCCGGTGGGCGTAAAAATAGAGTTGGGGAGCATAGCCCCAGACGACGAGGCCGTCCGTGGGATTCGTATGTTCCCGGATATAGTGGGCGGCGGCCTGTTCGTCCCGCATCAGCGCGGGCGGGTAATTCCATTCGCCCTTGGGCGGCGCGGTCTTGTCGATCACGCGCCACAGCGGGAAATGCACCGCGGCGATGACGCCGCCGATGAGCACGGCGGCCACCAGCCAGCCTCGCGACGCGCGGGTGCCCCGCCAGAGGGACAGCCAGGCGTACGCGCCGAGCAGGGACAACGCCGGGAAAACCTGATACCAGTAATGCGCGGTGAAGCGCGAGCCGGAAGCCAGCGCCAGGAGGCTCGCCAGCGTGAGCGCCGCCATAAAGCGCGTTGGCCCGGTCCATTGTGCGCGGCCCAAGCGCACGGCGCCGACGATCGCGAGGATGAACGGCGGCGCACAGGCGACGACGAATTCCGAGCCGTTCATGGCCGCCGCCTGCAGAAAGCCGGCCCAATTGAGATCGGCCGCATAGTCCGCAGGATAGCGAACCCAGGAATCCCACGCCCAACCGAGCGCCCCGCGCGCCGCGAAGACGGCCAGCAGCGGCAGCCAGACAAGGACGCCCCCCGCGGCCCACAGCAACAGGCTGCGCACGCGCCGGCCGGGGGCTTCGACGAAGGCGATCGCGGCAGGCAGCGCGAAAAAGACGAACGATTGGCGCATCATGGCGCTCAGGCCGAGGAGCGCCCCGGAGAGCATCAGCAACACTCGCCGCCGCGGATAACGGTAGGCCAGCCATAGCGCGGGCAGGAGGAACAACAGCCCGGCGGATTCGGTGTCGAGGGCGATGAGTTCGTCGGGCGTGCTGTAACTGTTGGCGAGCATCCAGAACAGGACCGCGACGGGCACGGCGGCCGTCCATCCCCACAACGCGATTGCCAGTTCGACGAGAAAGACGCCGACGGCCAGAAGAACGAACGGGTGCGCGACATGCAGCGTCCGCATGGAGCGTCCGAAGAGGTCAAAGAGCGCGCGGTAGAAGAGCGCGATGCCCGGCGGTTTCGTGGTGCCGAGGAAATCGAGGCCGGAGATCTCACCGTGCTGCAGCCCGTCGGCCAGGACGGCGTATTCCGCCTCATCGGTGCTGTAGACGAGATTCTCGAAATAATTCCCGCGACACCACAGCATTCCCACGAGCAGGATCACCCACGCGAGCCAACGCTGCTTGCCGAAGTTCCACCACACGGCCGGAGGGTTCCTTACTGCATTAGACGCCGGAGTTCTTCGATAGCCCGTTCCCATCCCAGCCGCAGAGCCATGGCCCAGAGATCGGGCACGGGATAGATTTCCTCCACGTTCGGGAGCGCGGCGAAGGCCTGCGGCAGATGACGGCCCGTGGGTCCCCAGAGAGCCACGCGCAAATTGACTTTGGCGGCGGCGAGGCAGGCGGAGGTGAGCCGCGCCAGCTCGGCTTCCGCGGCTTGCGATGTGGATGCGGCAACCACGGATTCGGTGGAAAAATAGGCCCAATGCGCGTGCAGGCGGATGAGTTCCTTGAGAGCGGAAACTTCGGGTTCGATGAGCGCGGCCAGCTCGAAATCTTCGCCGCCGGTGCGCGCGGCGAAGGCGGCCACGCGCGACCAGTCCTGCACGGTGCGGCCGCGTTCACCCACCACCAAAACGCGATCCGGCGCACGGCCGAGACCAGTCACGCGATCCAGATCGTCCACCTCGGTCTTCACCACTAACAGGGGTAGGCCCGGCCGCTTGAAGAGATCAGGAGTGTAAGCCGAACTCACGAAGGCGGCCATGGGCAGCATGAGCACCTGCGCGCCGCCATGCACCGCGCCATAGGCAACATCCAGCAGATCGAGATCGGGAACGGCCCGAGCGATGTGCAGCCCCGCTTCGAGGTCGAGGCCGATGCGGGGAATCATGCGCCCTCCCCGTGAAGTTTTTCCTTCAGCGCCTGCGCGACGAAGTCGGGCACAAAGCAGTCCACGCGGCCGCCGTGGCGAGCCACTTCGCGCACGATGGAGCTGTTCAAATAGGTGTAGCGTTCATGGGGCATGAGAAAGACGGTGGTGACTTTCTCGGCCAGTTTGCGGTTGGTGAGAGCCATCTGGAACTCGTAATCGAAATCGGATACGGCGCGCACGCCGCGAACGATGGCCACCGCGCCCCGCTCTTCGGCAAACGCCACCAACAGGCCGTGGCAGACCGCCACCTCGGTGTTGGGAATGTCGCGGACGGCGCGTTCCACCTGCGCGCGGCGTTCTTCAAGAGTGAAGACGGTCTGCTTGGTGGAGTTGGCGGCGAGGGTGACGATCACCCGGTCGAAGATCTCGGCCGCGCGGCGGATGACGTCGAGATGGCCGAAGGTGATGGGATCGAATGTGCCGGGATAGAGTGCAGTTTTCACGGCTGGCGAATGAGATTCTTGGTCATAACAACTTGCACGCCGTCGGGCAGGAGCCGTACTTGAACGTCGTCCATGAGGGCGCGGATCACGTGCAGTCCGCGACCTCCGAGTCTGAGCAGATTCTCGGGAAGAGTGGGATCGGGAACCGTTTCTGCCTGAAAACCCGGGCCGTGATCGCGCACGACGATGCGCATGCGGTCGGGGTAGCGTTCGAGGCGGATTTCCACCGTCAGACCGGCGTTCTCGCGGTGAGCATGCAGGATGGCGTTGGTGGCGGCTTCGGTGGCGCAGATACCGAGGTCGGCGCACGCGCCCTCGTCGAAGCCCATGGCCCGCGCCATGCGCTCCACCGCGGTGTCCACCTGCTCGAGGCGATCCAGAGAGGACGGAATCCGAAGCAGCTCGACTTCCTGAGGGTCAGTCATATTTGACGATGGAGAGGGTCAAATCATCCTGCGCGATCTCGACCGACTGGAACTCGCGCACGGCCTCGCTCACTTGTTTGACGATCTCGCGGGCCGAAAGGTTGCGCAGCTTTTGGACCATCGTTCTCAGCCGTTCAGCGCCAAACTCATTGCCCTCGTTGTCATGAGCCTCGGTGACGCCATCGGTATAGAAGAGCAGCACGTCGCCCGGGCTGAGCTGGACGGAGGTTTCTTCGTAGGCGACGTTGGGAAAAGCTCCCAACAGCAGGCCGCCCACGGTGAGAAGCTCGGCGCTGCCGTCGCGGCGCAGGCGGAAGGGCGGATTGTGCCCGGCATTGGCATAGCTGAACACGTGATTTTGCCGGTCGAGGACACCGTAAACCGCGGTCACGAAACTCTCGGGCAGGTTGGTCTCGTAGAGATAGTCGTTGACCTTGCCGAGAATGGCGCGGACGGCGAAGTTGTTGCGCGATTCGATGCGGAGGCAGGCGCGGAAGTTGGCCATGAGCAGGGCCGCGCCCACTCCGTGACCGGTCACGTCGCCGATGGCGACGCCCATGTCGTTTTGCGTGATGGGGATGAAATCGAAGTAGTCGCCGCCGACTTCACTGGACGGGAAATTCGCTCCGGCCAGATCATAGGGCGCGAAATCGGGAGTGGATTCGGGCAGAAAGGACGATTGGATACGCCGCGCCAGCGTGATTTCCTCCTGCATGCGGCGGGTGTGCTGCCGCAGGCGGTCGCTGCGGGCGCGCTCGAGCGCCACACCGGCATGATTGGCGAAAGCGGTGAGGCTGCGGCGGTCGCGCTCGGTGAACGCATCCGGTTTGTCGGACTCCAGATTGAGCGCTCCGATAATTTCGCCGCGGGCCATGATGGGCACCGCCAGCTCGGAGAGGGTGCTTTCACGGGCCGCAATGTAACGCGGATCACGGCGCACGTCCGGATCATAGATGTAGTGGCCGGTCATAATCACCGTGCCCACAATGCCCTGACCGACCTTTACCCCCTCCTGAAATTTCTGGTAGAGGATTTGCCGCTCGGACTTCTCGTAGCCCACCAGCATGTCAATTTCGAGCTGGCCGATTTCCCGGTCGTACACGAAAATACCGGCGGCGTCGAACTGCACGACCTGCCGCAGCGAATCAAGAATGGTGCGCAGCACCTCTTCGATGGCCGAGGTGCTGGAGAGCTTCATGCTGATCTCCGTGAGCGTCTGGTTTTCCTGACGCTCACGTTCCACCTCGCGGATCAGATTGAGCACGGCCTCGCCGCGCGCGGCTTCGCGCCAGACCGCCAGCCAGCGGTCGGCCAGGGCCGGATCGGCCGCGCCTTCCCGCAGCGAGCGCAGCAGAGCGTCGGTAAGCTCGGCCAGTTCGCCGAAACGCGCATCAAGCCGCGCGATCCTGTCATCATCAGGGAGGTGCGCCGGCGGCCGGGGATCAAAGGTCACAAGACGGCCCGCCCGGTTACTTGAAGCTGGCGGCGGCGGCCTGGACGTTGGGATGGGAGTCGAATACGGAGTTCAGCTTGGTGATGACCAGCAGCGACGTGATTTTGTCGGTGGCGCGGGCCAGCTTCATCTCGCCGCCGGAGTTGCGCGCCGTGGTGAGCGCGGAGATGAGCAGACCCAGACCGGAACTGTTCATCCACTCCACGTCTCCCAGATCCATGACGAGTTTTCGCTGTCCGGAATTGACGGCCTTTTTCAGCTCGTCGTGGAATTCGGTGGATTCCGGTCCGCCCATGATCTTGCCCTTGAGGGTAAACACTAACACTCCGTCCTTCAGACTGCTTGAGAACTTCACGGTTCGTTTCCTCTTGATGGATTATTCGGATGAGACGACCTTCGATACGGAGGCCGTCACCGGATCAGGCGGTTTTTGCGGTAGTCCAGCAGGGCTTCCACAAAAAAGCGCTTGGACGGGCGGTAGCGCGAGTCCACGCGGATGTTCTTCAGAATGCCGACTTCTTCGGGCGTGGGATTCATGAGCAGCATCTGTTCGCCGTCGTTCAGAAGCTCCGCCAGCCCCTCGTAAACGGGTCCCTCGGCATGATCCACGTTGACGAGGCCGCTGATTTCCTGACCGAGGACGAGGTCCTCGACGGCGATGTTCAAACCGCCGGCCACCTTTTCCAGAAACTCGAAGGTGGGCGACGACTTGCCGTTCTCCACGAGCGAGAGATAGGAGCGGTTGACCTTGATGCGGTCAGCCAGCGCTTCCTGTGAATGCCCGGCCTTCTTGCGGGCCGTGCGAATGCGTCCGCCAATTTTCGACATGGATGTCCCGCGCAGATTTGTTGAGGGCAATATACGGAAATCCGCCAGAACTGTCAACTATCTACGACGAAAAACCGAAGTATTTGTTCTGTAAAGACGAACAGGACGAGTAGGCCACGGGCCATTGAACTTGCCGGAACAGAAAACCCCGCTCGCGCGGGGCTCACTTTCCAATTCGCTATTCGTTGAGCCAGTCCTCAAGGTCCTCTTGGGTCAAACCGAGGTTTTTGAGGGTGGTGCGAACATGAAAGTCGGGCACATCTTTCTTGTTTGTTACGATGACAACGGGCCGCAAGAGAGAATTGTCGGATTTGTCCCATATTTCGTGACTGCCTTCCGTCCTCTTGTAGACAAGGCCGATGCTTCTCAAAAAAGCTTTCCACTTCCTTGTCGGGATCTGCGTGACAGGAATCTCCTACGCGAAAACAAACGGCATTCGCACAGTCTCCTTGACCACGCGCTTGGCACGTACAAGAGCCTTTACCCTTTCGGGTGAGAATTCGGGCAACTGGTACTGAACAAATGGTTTCCGCTTGAGCGTCCATCCAAGGTCGAGCAGAATCTTCTCGAGTGTTCCTTTTTTCTCCGTCTCTTTGATGAATATCTTCAGCGCTTCGGCAAATGCCCGCTTCGCTTCGTTCTCGGATTGCCCGTAAGATGAAAGCTCGAGTACAGGACAGTACGCAACAAAATACTCTCCCTCCTGAAAAATCACTACGGGAACATGAACCTTGTATGTCTTAGGCGCTCGCACGGACCTGCTCCGCCGTCCTCTCCGGTTCTTGTCTTCTCTCCGCATAGAATATACATTCTCCACTCTGGTATTGCAACAGGAATCTACACTGCGCGCGAGTGCAACTATCACACCGAAATTCGCGCTTCAGTTTTCCTATGCCATTGAAATTTCAAACAATTACAGTCAGCAACCGGCCCGCAAAGAACTCAGAATCCCTTGGCAAGCCCCATGACGCGGCTGTCGGAGGCTCCCCACCAACCGCCGTAGGTGGTATCGGCCATGATGGCCGTGACCGCCGCCCAGCGCGGCTCCAACTGGACAACGTGCCCCCTCCGGCGGAGCGCAGTCAGAACATCGTTGGGATGCTCGGGTTCCACATGGAGAAGGTCGGGCACCCTAAGTTAGCGGAACATCTCGGTGGCGTCATGGCCCTGATGCGTGCTGCACCCGCGGGCGGATGGTCACAGTCTTACCGATTCCTGCAAAGAGCTTATCCAGGGCGAAACTGGACCATTGACCTCGCCCTTGACGAAGAGGGTAATTGACATTATCAAGCGAGCTTGTTTACGTGGCACTCCTCTCTGTAATTTGCAAGTTGCTGTTATTTCTAACTATGTTGCGGCTGCGCAACGCAAAATTCTGCAAAATCTGCTTGACAAGGGGCCGAAGCCCATTGTATATTGTCGGCGCTACCCTTTGAATAGCGTGCAAACGCTCAGAAGGGATTTTGCTGGCGATCCTTGCGGTCGCCAGTTTCTTTTTCTGAAAGTACCCCATGCAAGAAACAACTGCCACAGACAATTCACAGCCAAAGCCACCAAGGGCTGCGTTTTACGTAGATGGTTACAATCTCTACTGCGGTATTTGCGATGCAGGTCTCCAAGCCTACAAGTGGCTCGATTTAGGATGGCTTTGCAAGCGTCTTCTGTTCGAACAGAGCGGCCCGAAACAAGTTCTTCAATACATCAAGTATTTTACGGCGTGGCCCGAACATAAACCAGACAAAGAGCACAGACATAAGACGTACGTTTCGGCAATTAGGGTGCGACACCCATTTATTACCCCTTTCATCGGATGCGTTGCAAAGGGGCACGAAATCTGTGATGACTGCAATTCTGAATACATAAGGCGACGAGAAAAGGGGTCAGACGTGGCACTCGCTGTTGAAATCATTGACGACGCACATCGCGACAGATTCGACGTCGCTCACATTATTTCGGGCGATTCTGATTTTGTTCCAATTGTCAAGAAACTCCAGTCCGATTTCGGAGATAAGACGGTCAAAATATGGTTGCCGCCAGCGCGTGGCGTGAGCGTAATCAAAATGTACGCGAAATCCTATGCGGACATTTCTGCCAAGGACATAAAGCGGTGCCAAATGCCAGACCCAGTCGTGGTCTCACCAACTGCTCGTATTTGTCGGCCAGTACACAGGAGATGGCCTAAACCACCAGTGATTTGAAAGAAGCCACTCCCCAGAGAAAGCAAGTTTCGACTTGCTTTTTCTTTGCAATGTCTCTACCTCAATCTGGGACAGTCCGTGTAAAGAACTCAGAATCCCTTGGCAAGCCCCGAAACGCGGCTGTCGGAGGCTCCCCACCAACCGCCGTAGGTGGTATCGGCCATGATGGCGGTGACCGCCGCCCAGCGGGGTTGTGACTGGACAACGTGGCCCCTCTGGCGGAGCGCGGTCAGAACATCCGAAGGATGCTCCGGTTCAACATAAAGAAGGTCAGGCATCCACTGCTGGTGAATGCGCGGCGCGTCCACGGCCTCCTGCAAATTCATGCCGAAGTCCAGCACGTTGAGGAGCGTGAGAACCACGCTGGTAATAATGCGCGGGCCGCCCATGCTGCCCATTACCATGAACGGCTTGCCGTCGCGGGTGAGAATGACCGGAGACATGGAAGACAACGGACGCTTCCCGGGCTCGATCTCATTGGCCGCATTGCCCACCAGACCAAAATAGTTGGGATGACCGGGCCAAGTGACGAAGTCGTCCATTTCATTATTCAGCAGGAATCCCAGCCCGGGCACGATGGCGCCGCAGCCGAAAGGAGTGTTGATGGTGGCCGTGAGCGAAACCGCATTGCCGAAAGAATCCACCACACAGAGATGCGTGGTGTGTTTTTCCATGCTGGTGTCCACGCTCATTTCGAATCGCCACGGGTCACCGGCCCCCGGCAATTTCACGTGCGTGGAAGGCTGGATAAGCGTACGGCGTTCGGCGGCGTAGTCCTTGCTGAGCAGGCCGCTGATGGGAATCTTCACGAAGTCGGGATCGCCCAAAAACTGCGCGCGGTCGGCAAAGGCGATTTGCATGGCCTCGGCCATGAGGTGCAAGGCATCCGACGAGCCTGCGCCGGATTCCTTCAGATCGAAGGGTTCAAGCAGGTTCAGAATCTGAATCACATGAATGCCGCCGGAGCTGGGCGGAGGCATGGACAGCACCTCGCAGCCGCGATAGGTTCCGCGCACGGGATCACGAAGAACCGGCCGGTAGGCGGCGAAATCGGCAGCGGTGAGTACGCCGCCGCCAGCGCTCACATAGGATTCCACTCTCCTTGCGATGTCACCGGAATAGAAGGCTTCGATTCCCACCGCTTGCACGCGCCGCAAGGTGTTCGCCAGATCGCTCTGCACAAGGCGGTCGCGGAATTGGAGCGGCTGTCCATCGGCGCGAAAGAAGACCGCCTTGCTGCCGGGAAAACGCTGCAAAAGCTCGTGGTTCGTGCTGAGCGCACGGGCATAGCGCATGTTGACCACGAAGCCGGTGTCGGCCAGTGCGATGGCGCCCTCGAAGGCCGCGGCAAAGGGAAGTGTTCCGAAGGCTTGCACCGCCAACTCCAGAGCGGCCGGTTCGCCGGGCGTGGCCACGGCCAGCACTCCTTCAGTGGACAGCGTGGAAGGCCGGGTCGTGTCGCGCGGAACGTACATCAGCCGGCTGGCGCCTGCCGGTGCGGTTTCGCGGCCGTCAATGCAGACCGCAGTGCCGTCGGCCATACGGATGAGGATGAAGCAACCACCGCCGATGCCGCTGGAATAGCCCTCGGTCACTCCGAGAGCGAGGGCCACCGCCGCCGCCGCGTCCACCGCGTTGCCTCCGCGCTGCAAGAGGCTCACGCCGACCTCGGTGGCCAGAGCTTCAGCCGAGGAGACCATGGCCCGCGAAGCCCACGCCGGTCTGGGCGACGCCGCGCAGGCGGTGGAAGCAACGGTGACACAGAGGATGACGACGAGGAAAGGGGCGAATCGTCTCATAGGATGGGCTGGATTTCGGAACGGCGGGTGTGGGTAAGAAAAGATACGCTTTTCCGGCCTGCCTCGCAACGCGCGATGGAAGAAAACAAGAGCGCACGGCCGACCCCGTGCGCCCGCGGATATCCCAGCGACTGAAGGAATTACCGAATTGTGCGAAGGTCCGGAGAAGAGCGATACGCCGGCGCCACGGAGCGCACTTGATAGTAGAGAAGGCTGTCCACACTATAGGCCGTGCTGTCCACAAACACCGTATCAGCGGTGACGGCAAGGCTGGTGAACGGGCCGTTCCACTGGGCCGCGCGTTCCACCCGATAAGAGGCAGCTTGCGGCACGGAGTGCCAACGGAGCCGCAGGCAGGTCGGCAGTGGGGCTGCCGTGAGTCCGACGGGAGGTACGAGCGTCGTGATTGTGGCCGTGAGCGGTACGCCGGCTGAGGGATTCGTAACGTCGTTGCTGCGGAGGATCAGCACGGTGGATGAAGGGTCGCCGCAGAGCACGGAACCGTCGAAGAGCACGGTGAGCGTGTCGGACTGCCCGGGGGGAATCACTCCCGCCACGGGACTCACGGCTACCCAGCGCGGCCCCAGCGCAAACCGGCGGGCTTCATTGGAGCCCACACCAATCTGGTTGGAAAGAATCGTCAGGCCGCGGGTGCGGGTGTGATCCTGAATGGCAATGGTGGCGCTGTTGAGCCGGATCGTGCCCATGCTTCCGTAGAAAATCTGGACGTCGCCCCGCGCGGTGAGCAGGATCTGGAAATTGTAGGTTCCCTGATTGGGACCGGTTCCGGTGCGCACGTTTTGATAGTGCGCAGCGGCGGAGTCCACTCCATTCGTCCAGAACCGCACGTTGGTTCCGGCCAGTTGCGGATTGAGGTCGTCCCACCAGCCGCAGATCGAGGCGGCGGGCGCCGTCGCCGAAGGCAGGTAACGATTGAAGGGATTGGTGTACACGCTGTCGGCGAAACTGATCCAGCCGTTGGCGGAGATCCAGATGCGGTTGTAGAGCTGTCCGTAGAAGGGGAAGTTGAAGCCGAGGGAAAACGGTCCGCGCACGCTGTCGCCGCCGGTGGCGCCAAAGGTGAGCGGCGTGCCGAGGTTCGAAATCGGCAGCCACTGAAACACGGGGCCGCAGGCATCATGCGAATCCTGCCAGCGGTAGCCGAAGCTGTCCGGGCCGCCGGTGTCTGTGAGAACCGAACCATTGCTGAAGGCGATGGCGTAGTGCAAGTCCCGCGTACCCGAGTTGCCCACCACGAGCGGCCGGCTCGCCTGCTCATCCGGGAACAACGACATCTCGAGCTGGCCCGGCGCGATGGTGATGTGCGGAACTCCCTGATGGAGCGTGCCCACGTAGCGGGCGAAGAAGAGGTTGGCCGCAAGATTCTCCGTGCAGAGCGGAAGAATGCGGCTGGGCGGCGGCCAGAAGTCGTCGTCAGAGTTGCCGGTTTCCGTGGTCAGGGAGTACATTTTACGGTGCAGCAGCGTGTCTCCGTATTCCCAATCGAAGGAGCCGCCATTGGTGTTGTACAGCAACTCCCAGGGCGTGCCCATTTTATAGGACGCACCACTGACGCGCGAGATGTCAGTGGACATGGAGTCGGCGATGAGCCGGAACTCGGGGTCATCCACGCACCGGCCGTTTCCGCCGAAGTAGCTGGTTCCCCACGGGAAGAGCACCAGATTGGAAAAGGTGTGATAATCGAGGCTGCCGACAAAGTGGCGCGAGTTGATGAAGTCGCGCAGGGCGGCGGTCTCCAGTTCCGAGAAGGCGGCTGTTCCGCGATAGGTCTCGTCGGGAGGGAAGGGCGAGGAGCCTTCGTCATCAAGGCCCCAGGTGTAGCCCCAGTTGCGGTTGAGATCCACTCCGTAGCTGCCGTCGCCGTTGTTGCGGCGGTTCTTGCGCCACATGCCGCCGCCGGAAGGATTGGTCAGACGGTTGTACTCGTAGCCGTCGGGATTCATGCAAGGGATGAAGAAGAACTCGCGCGTGTTCACGAGGTCGGCGACAGCGGGATCCGTGGCATAGCGGCTCAGAAGGTAGTTCATGAAGTAGATGACCGCCTCCATGGCCGCCGGTTCGCGGGCGTGGATGAGCGCGTTGTAGAAGAGTTCCGGTTCGTTCTCGTCCGCGTCGGGATTGTCGCTGATCTTCAGACACCACAGTTGGCGGCCTTCGCCGGTCGCTCCGACGGAGAACTTGGCCGTGGTGAGCGACGGATAGCGGGCGTGCATGGAATCCAGCGCGGCGGCGATTTCGCCGTAAGTCTTGTATCCCCCCATGTCGTCGAGATGTCCTTCGGCCCGGGCGCGATCGGCATAAAAGCGCTCGAGATCCGCATGCACCATCTCCCAGTGCATTCCCATTTGATCGAGGACGGTCAGGTCACGGGGCAGCGCAACCACGCACGGCTCGAGCGGAGTCTCGCCGGGAACGACATCAAGATGACGCTTGAAGAGTTCGCGAATCTGGCTGGGGGAATCGAGCCGGACTTTGACCAGCGCGTGATGAGGCTCGGCGGGCGGAGCGGCCGCTGCCGCGGCGGTCAGGGCAAGCAACAGAGTAACGCGCAGCAGCGTACGCCGCATGAGGTGAATTCTCCATGAAGACAGCGGGAACACGGGCGGGAAGTGGACGATGGCGCAGTCGAGATCAGCGGCCCGACGGCGGCTCGTCGCAGAGCCGCACTTCAAACAGCCGCCGCACCTCGTCATCGTAAGGCAGAACGACGAAGGTATCGGTCACGGAAACCTCAAAGCGGTCGAATGGCTCGCTCAGGGTGGCTCCGCTGTAGACACAGTATCGCGGCGCGGGAACGCGATTCCAACAGAGCCGCACACCCGCCGGATCGGGGGCGATGACCAGATGCAGCGAGGCAGGCGAGGGCATGCCGTCCATGACCACCTGCGCGCTCAGATCGAGAGCCTGCTGATCGGAAGAATGCACGGCGAGGTTCCACGTTTTTTGCGTGAAAGAGACCGTGCGGTTGACCAGTCGCAGCGGCACACGGAGGGAGGAAGAGGGCGGAATCACACTCTGCGGCGCGTCGCGCACGAGGCAGGCGTGAAGGCTTAGACGGTGGTGCGAATCGTTGCAGCAGGATCATTAACAACGCTCAGCAAACACTCTGATCGCGGTTGCCCATATCACCTTATGCATCATAATATACACATGAAACAGGGGACACGCCATGCCGGGACGACAAAGTTTGAAAATTCCCAGCGGCCGCATCAGCTTGCTTTTTGACAATTTTGTCATAACTTACTGCCTCTGACGACGGGCCAAGGCGACAAAACCACGGTCTCAGGCCGGAGATGCCTCTCCGCGCTTTCCTGCCCCCCGGGAGTCCATTTTAGAAGCCCACCCAAGTTGAAGACCTTCCCTGACAGACCGACGCTTAAACCACCGGGCAGTACCTGGGGTCTCAAGAGCGTGGCACGGCGGGGCCGGTGGCTGTTTTGGCTGGCAGTCATGGCTGCGGGCTTCCGCCTCCTGCCACAGGCGCAGGCGGCGGGTCCTATGGAGCACTATGGAGCTTTGATGGATACCTTGGTGGCGGGCCACTACGCGGCGGCGGATTCGATCTGCGCCCGGATTTCCGCCGCCCATGACGGCCATCCGGCTTCTCTGTACGCGCGGGGCACGGTTCTGTACACCCGCCTGATAGACTCCGAGGACAGTGCGGGGCGGGCGGAGTTCTTCGAGCTGGCGGATTCCTGCGCACGGCTCTGCGCGGAGTGGCGGGAGGCGCACCGGGAGGACATTTCCCTGCTGGCCTACATCAGGGGCAACGCGCTCTCGTCGGCGGGAATCATCCTGATGCGCGCCGGCAAGCCGGTGGCGGGACTGCGCAAGCTGCTGGCGGCCCGGCATGAATTCGACGCGGCCATCGAAGCCGATCCGCAATTCTACGATGCTTACTTGGGCCGCGGGACCTACCGCTGTGCGGTGGCGCAACATGCGTCGGTGTTAGGCGTGTTGCCGTTCATGCCGGATTTGGAGAGCGGCCTGCGCGATCTTCGGCTGGCCGCCGATTCGTCGCACTGGTCGCGCTGGGCGGCCTTGAATGCGCTGGTTTGGTTCACTCTCGACGAGCGCGAGTATGATCTGGCCGACAGCCTTTGCGATGTAGGTTTGGCACGCTTTCCGGACAGCCGCGCCTTTCTGCAACCCAAACTTGCGGTGTACGTGAGGCAGGATCACTGGGCCGAAGCGGAGGAAACGGGGCTGCGCCTCTTGAATGAGTATCTGGCCGATCCGGACAACAACGGTTACGAGACCACCACGCTCTACTGGCGGCTGATGGTCTGCGCCGACGAGCTTGCGCGGCCGGAAGATGCCGAAAGCTACGCGAGATCGGGGCTGGCGGTGCGCCGCACGGCCGACGTGGAGCGGCGGCGCAAGGAGAAGGTTGAAGCGATGCGCGAACGGCTGTCGCAGAGTTCAGCCGACTCTCGAGGCGGCCACCGTGGAAGATAGTCCGACCAACCGCGTGCGCGTCTTTGTGCGAAGCGATTCGCGCCTTCTCGACCGGCTGGGCAAGTTCGCCGACGCCGAGGGAATCGCTCTGTATCTCGTGGGGGGCAGCGTGCGCGACCGGCTGATGAAGCGGGCGCTGGGGCGGGAGATGGATTTTTCGGTGGTCGGCGACGCGGTGGAGTTTGCCGGGAAGTTGTCGCGCCATCTCGGTGTGCGGCAGCCGGTGGTGTTTGCACGATTCGGCACGGCCATGGTTCCCTATCGCGGCTACCGGCTGGATTTCGTCTCGGCGCGCGAGGAGAGCTATCAGGAGGATTCGCGCAAACCGAAAGTGGTGCCCGCCGGTCTTGAGGCCGATTTGCGCCGCCGCGATTTCACCGTCAACGCCATGGCTGCCGGGCTGAACGCCGGCAACTACGGGATGTTGGTGGATCTGTTTGACGGCCAGCGCGATTTGGCGGCCAGGACTTTGCGTACACCGCTCGAACCGGAGCAGACGTTCTCGGAAGATCCGTTGCGCATCCTGCGGGCCATCCGCTTCGCCGCGCAGCTCGAGTTCGGCATCGAGAAACAGACGCGGCAAGCTCTGGAACGGATGGTCGAGCGGCTGAAGATCATCAGTCAGGAGCGCATCACCGAGGAGTCTCTCAAGCTGCTCGCGGCGCGACAGCCGTCCGTCGGCCTGAGGCTCATGTATCTGACCGGCGTGATGGACGCGGTCTTTCCCGAAATCAGCAAACTGGCCGGAGTGGAGCAGGTCGGCGCGCACCACCACAAGGACGTGTTCGAGCACACGCTGTTGGTGGTGGATCAGGTGGCGTTGCTCAGCGAAGACCCTCTGCTGCGGCTGGCAGCGCTTCTTCACGACGTCGCCAAACCCAAGACCAAGAAATTCGTTCCGCAAACGGGCTGGACTTTTCACGGTCACGAGGACGTGGGCGCGCGCATGGTGCGGAACATGGCGCGGCGGATGAAGCTGTCCGAGGATGCGTGCGGCAAGTTAGTGAAGATAGTGGCTCTGCACATGCGTCCCATCAATCTGACGCACGAAAGCGTGACCGACAGCGCGGTCCGGCGGCTGATCGTGGACGCAGGGGAAGACTTGGACGATCTTCTCTCTCTCTGCCGGGCCGACATCACATCGTCCAAGCCCAATAAAGTCAAGAAGTACCTTGACCAGTTCGAGAAACTCAGCCAGCGTATTCGAGAGGTTGTGGAGAAGGACCATCTGCGCGCTTTTCAGAGTCCGGTGCGGGGCGAAGAGATCATGGCGGTCTGCAACATAAGCCCCGGTCCGTTAGTCGGAAAGATAAAGACCGCTCTGGAAGACGCGATTCTCGACGGCCGGGTTGCCAACGAGCACGACGCCGTGTTGGCCTATCTGCATGAAATCAAACGGCAATTTTTAGGATCCGAAGGTGCCCATGAAACTCCGAGTACTGATGCTGGGGATGCTGCTGGCGGGAACGGCGCCGGCTCAGCCCCAGTTTCCGATCATTCACAGTGAAACACCGCTTTCTCTGGATTCGCTGATCGCTCTCGGCTATCAGTACAATCCCGCTCTGCGGCAGACGACGCTTGACACACGATTGAATCGCATCGGGCGGATCAATGCGGTGGGGAGCTTTCTGCCGACCGTGTCGGTGGGAGCGAATTTCTCGCAGTCGCACTACCGCAATCCGACCTACACCAATCCCGACGGCAGCACGGCCAGCTATCCCACAAATCCGGTGACGGAGACGACGTACGAGATTCAGTGGCAGGACACGCTGCCGGACGGCACGTTCTCCAACCCGCGGCTGGTGCCGGTGACCGTGACCATTCCGGGAGTGGGCGTGCCGGAAGGCGATAATCGCTCATCCAATTGGTCTCTGAGCTTGAGCGAGACCATTTTCGAGGGCGGGCGGCGGATCGGGCAGTATCGCGTAGCCAAGACTCAGGAGCAGATCAACAATCTGTCGGTGGTGGACGGCAAGAAGGTTCTGGCGGCACAGATTGCGCAGCAGGTCACGCTGGTTCTCACTCAGGAGAAGTTGGTGGATCTGGACAAGAAGCTGCGCGATCAGCGCCAGGACGCCTACAATCTGGCCAAGGCGCGCTACGAGGTGGGAGCGGTGACGGAGTTGGATGTTCTGCAAACGCAGATTGAGCTTGGCAAGGCGGAAAACGTCATCACCTCGGCGCAGCGCGATCTGGAGGCTCAGCGGGAAGCCCTGAACCAGCTCTTAGGCATTGACCTGAGCAGCCAGTATCCCATCGCGAGCGCGGCCGAGGCCACTCCCTTTGAGTTCGAGCTTGACCATCTGGTGAGTAACGCCTACGCCAACCGCACCGATTTGCATCTGGCCGAGCTGACGGTGAAAAGGTCCAAGCAGAACCTGACTATGAACCGTTCCGAGTATTGTCCTACGGCCACGCTCACCTATCAATATTCGCGCAGCCAGCAGTCGGGCAAGAACGCGGACTGGACGCTCGATCCGCAGAACGAGAACAGCTACTACGGACTCAGTTTACGCTGGAATCTTTTCGACGGTTTTTCGCGCGAGTACACCATGGCCACGCAGCGGGTGGCGCGCGACAAGGCCATCGAGAGCGAACGGCAACTAAGTTTGCAGCTCGAGCGGGACGTACGCGACGCCTATTACAACCTGGAAAAGGTTTACAACCAGCTTCAGATCACGGCACGCAACCGGGATTTGGCCGAGCGCACGCTGAATCTTGAGCGCGAACGCTACCGGTTAGGAGCGACTTCAGCTTTGGGTCTGCGCGACGCTCAAGTCATTTATGCCCAGGCCGAGACCGAGCATTTGCAGAAGTCGCTGGAGTATCAGTCCTCGCTGATCGCCCTCGAATTGGCGGTGGGCACAAAGCTGAGATAATCTGGCCATTGCCGGTCTGGAGACCGACAACGGCGAAATAGGGGAAAGCCTGAGCCAGCGATAGAATCACTGCCCCCAGCCGCCCGGCTGGGGGATTCTCTTGCCGGGATGCCGCCATTGCCGGTCTGGAGACCGACAACGGCGCTCCGGATCAAGCGCCGCGAGGGCATTCCCCGCGGCTCTTGTCGTGTGGACGCGATGGTGTGGAAGTTCTTGCTATTGATTGACAATAACGGTATACTATTAGACTTAGGTCGCATGAACGGGTATCTCCCGCTTGCACCAAAACACCTGTTAAATTCATTTGCAGCAAAGATTTCAGCAGGCCATTGAAGAGCGGGTCCGGCTGGTCAAGGACTATGTCATGCAGCCGGAGTATCTGAACCGTTTGAATCCCGAGGACATGCGGGAGGCGGTTACCTGCTACTTTGAATCCGGCGGCAAACGCCTCCGCCCAGCCGTTCTGCTTTTCTGCGTGGGGGCGGTAGGCGGAGACGAGAAGAAAGCCCTCTGTGCGGCGGCGGCTACGGAAATCTTTCACACGTGGACGCTGGTCCATGACGACATCATTGACCGCGATCCCGTTCGCCGCGGCGCGCTCACCGTGCACGAGCGTTTCCGGGTCAAGCCCAGCACGCGCGCGCTGTACGGCGGGGACGACGGCGAAGCGCGGCACTATGGTCTGTCGGTGGCGGTGTTGGCGGGGGATGTGCAGCACGGCTGGGGCATCAGCCTGATGACCGAACTCACGCGCAAGTACGGTCTCGCGCCCGACGTGACGCTGATGCTCATCAACACGCTCGACACGCGGGTTTTGTGCACGCTGGTGGACGGCGAGATGCTGGACGTGCAGTATTCGCGCGTGCCCGTTCCGCAGCTTTCGCTCGAGCAAGTGGAGTCCATGCTGTGGAAAAAAACCGGCGCACTCTATGAATTTTGCGGCGAAGCGGGGGCCTGCATCGGATTGAACTGCCCGGACCTCCAACATCCGTTGGCGCAGGCTTTGGGGAAATTCTGCAGCGCGTGCGGCACGGCCTTCCAGCTTCAGGACGACATTCTCGGGATTGTCGGCAACGAGAAGATGTTAGGCAAGCCGGTGGGCGGCGACATTCGCGAGGGCAAGCGCACGCTGATTGTGCTGCATGCTTATCGTCACGCCTCGGACGCCGAACGCAAACTCATGCTGAAGGCTCTGGGCAATCCGCAGGCGGACACGGAGCAGATTGCGGCCATGCGCGAACTGTTCGTGAATCTGGGCAGCCTTGCTTACACGGCGGACTTGGCGCGAACACGTGTGGATCAAGCGCTGACACATTTGGCGCAGGTGCCGCCTTCGCCCTATCGCGACCTCTTGCAGGACTGGGCCGAATTCATGATCGAGCGGGAATTCTGATCATGAGCTGGATATGGGCGGCGGTGGCGGGGATGGCGGTTTACTTGGACACCACGGCCGTGGCCCAGATCATGATCTGTCAGCCGGTCATCGCCTGCCCGCTGTGGGGATGGATCGCGGGCCGTTTGGACGTGGGGATTCTTTTCGGAATCATTTTTCAGCTTCTGTGGTCGGGGAGTCTGCCGGTGGGCGCATCCAAGTTTCCGGAAGGAAACGTGGGCGCGCTGACCGCCACCGCTCTGGCGGTGCAGGCGGCACCGGCTGCGGGAAACGAACTTCCATGGTTGGCGTTCACTCTGGCGATTCTCATCGGAGTTATCATCGCCTACGCGGGAGCAGAACTGACGGTTTTGGTGCGGCGCTTGATGGTGGGTTACGCGCCGCGCGTTACGGCGGCGGCGGAAGCGGGTGACAACGCACGTTTCTCGCTTCTCTTCGCCGGAGCGGTGGGCATTCACGCACTGGCTGGGCTGCTTCTGACGGCGGCGGGATTGCTGGTCGGAAGCATCCTGTTGAAGAGCGTCAATGGCGGTGCGATGCCTCAGGTTTTCCGCGGGATTTGGCCGCTACTGTTGGGGGCGGGTGCGGCGGTGGTGGTCTCGCGCTTTGCGCGCCGCGAGCGGCTTCGCTGGTTCTACGCGGCTCTTGCGCTGGGACTGGCAGGAGGATGGCCGTGGTTCTGAGCGAGCGCGAAACGTGCCGCCTGACGCGGCGGCTGCTCCTGCTGCAAGTCTTGCTGAACTACCGCAGCATGCAGGGCGAGGGCTACCTGTACGCGCTTTGGCCGTGGCTGCGGCGAAGCGAATCGCGCGCGCTTCACGTGCAGGCGGCGGCAGGCTTTCTGAACGCGCATCCGGTCATGGCCTCGCTGGCTCTGGGCGCGCTCCGGCGGCGCATTGAAAACGGGGACACGGAACTGACCTCGTGGAAGGACTCGCTGTGCGGGCCTTTGGGCATGGTGGGTGACGCGCTGATCTGGGACCTTTGGAAGCCGCTGATTTTTGCGCTCGGCGCGCTCGTCTTGCTGTTGGCACCGTCTCCGGCGGCATGGGTAATCTTGGCGGCGGCTTGCGTGCTGGTTTACAACGCACCTCTGGCGTGGGCGCGGCACTGGGGAGTGCGCGAAGGCTACCGGCTGGGAACGGCCGTGCTTTCCGCTTTGAACCGTCCTCTCTTTTCCGCCTTGCCGAAACATCTGGGCCGGGTGGGCGCTGTTGCCGCCGGACTCCTTGTTGGGATTTCGCTGATGGCCGGAAGCCGGATGCAGCTTATGGGGGCCGCGCAGTTCATAGTTGGGTTCGGCCTGACGTGGTTTGCTCTTCGCCGCCGGATACCGCTGCTTTACATTCTTCCCGTGGCGATGGCCGCGGCGCTGGCGGTGTCGCTCGTTTCTCCCTGAGATCATCTCTCCTCCGATAGTCGTGATACAGAAAGAGATCGTTCTGCTCAACAAGCTGGGGCTGCACATCCGCCCCGCCGCGCAATTCACCAAGATTGCGGCCAAGTACAAGGCCGACGTGTACCTTATTCGCGACGGCATGCGCGTCAATGCCAAGAGCATTATGGGCGTGATGATGCTGGCTGCGGGTCAGGGAACCAAACTGGCTCTCGAGTGCATAGGCGAGGACGAAGAGCAACTCTGCAACGAACTCATGGCTCTTATCGAGAACAAGTTCCATGAAGAGTGATCCACCGGCAACCGCAGGTCATTCGGTCGAGACGGTCTTGCGCGGGATTCCCGCCTCGCCGGGCGTGTCCATCGGGCGCGTACACTTGCTCATCGCCGAGCGCGTACACGTGCCGCCGCACAAGATCGCACCGTCGGAAGTCCAGCGGGAATTAGAGCGATTCGAGCGGGCGGTGGGCCAAACGCGCGCGGCCATCGAGCGCTCACGCGAGCGGGCGCTAACGGTGGCCGGCATCGCGGTGGGAAAAATCTTCGACGCGCACCTGATGATCCTCGACGACGTGGTCTTTCAGCAGCAGGTGCGGGCGAGGGTCGAACGCGAACAGTTCTCGGTGGACTACATCGTCAACGACGTGTTGGGGCAGAACATCGAGATCATGCGCAAGCAGCCGGGCGAGACCTTCCGCGAGCGCGCGGCCGACATCGGAGACGTGCTTAACCGCCTGTTGCGCTTTCTGCGCGGCGAGGGCGACGTCATGCCGCAGAGCTTCAGCGAGCCGGTGGTTCTGGTGGCGGCGGACCTCTCCCCCACCGACGCACTGCACGTGGACCGCCACCTGATTCACGGCATCGCCACCGACCAGGGCGGGCTGACCTCGCACACGGCGATCTTGGCGCGGTCGCTCGACATCCCGGCGATAGTGGGTTTGGGAAATCTCTCGACGCAGGTGCATGACGGCGATTCCATCATTCTGAACTGCAACTCGGGCAAGGTGATTCTGCACGCCGGCGCGGCCACGCTGGCGGAGTACCGCGGCAAGCAGGAGCGTTATCTGGCCTTTCAATCCGCTCTCGAGAACCTCAAAGACCTGCCGGCCAGCACCACCGACGGCCATGAGGTTCAGTTGTGGGGAAACATCGAGCTGCCGTTTGAAGCGGAATCGGTGCTGGCGCACGGCGGCAGTGGAGTCGGGCTTTTTCGCAGCGAGTTTCTCTTTCTGACGCGCGACACGGTGCCGTCGGAAGACGAGCAGTTCGACACCTACGGCAAGGCGGCGGAGATTCTGGCGCCCCGGCCGCTGGTGATTCGCACCTTTGATCTGGGCGGCGACAAGCTGCACGGTTCCATCAACATTAAGCAGGAACGGAATCCGTTCTTAGGGTACCGGGCGATTCGCGTGTCGCTTTCGCGGCGAGATTTGTTCCGCGCACAACTGCGGGCGATCCTGCGCGCGTCACGCCGCGGCAACGTGCGGGTGATGTTCCCGTTCATCTCCGGGTTGGAAGAACTGCGGGAGGCGAAGGCGGTGCTGGCCGAGGCGGCGGCGGAACTGACGCGCGAGCGCATTCCCCACGATCCGCACGTGCAGGTGGGAATCATGGTGGAGCTGCCGTCAGCGGTGATGATGGCCGAGCAACTGGCCCGGGAGTGCGACTTTCTTTCCATCGGCACCAACGATCTCATTCAGTACGCCGTGGCGGCGGATCGCGGCAACGAAGCGGTGGCGGCATATTACCGCAGCTTCCATCCCGGAGTCGTGCGCATGATTGACCTGACGGTGAAGGCCGGACACAAGGCGGGAAAGCCGGTGGCCATCTGCGGCGAGTTGGGCGGAAACCCCGTAGCCGCTCCGCTCTTGGTGGGACTGGGCATTGACGAAATCTCCACCAACTCGACGAACATCCCCGAGATCAAAAAGATCGTGCGCACGCTCTCCTACGAGGAGTGCCGGCGGATTGCGGCCCGGGCGTTACGCTTGGACACGGCCGCGGAGATTCAGGATTATCTTACGGGCGAGTTGAAGAAAAGACTCGCGGACTTGCCGATTTGGTTTTCGTAACTTCTTGCACTTCCTTATGCCGCTCACCGCAAATCTCACTGAAGAGAGACTACGCGCGCTCGATCCCGGCAACATGCTGGGGATGACCCTCGAGTTGCCGCAGCAGATTGAGCGCGGACTGAAACTCGGCCGCGAGTTTTCGCGCAGCCACGCTTTGCGCAAGCTCGATGAGGTGGACTGGATGGGTCTGGGCGGGAGCGCGGTGGCCGGCGATCTTCTGCAGGCTTTCGGCTGCGAGCCCCCCGCCCTGCCGCTGCGTATGCGGGTTGTACGAAGTCCGCGCCCGACCACGGCGGCGAGATTGGTGTGCAGCTACTCGGGCAACACGGTGGAAGCGTTGCACGCTTTTGAAGAAGCGCCGCCCGGCCGCATCTGGTTTTCCATCAGCAGCGGCGGAAAACTGATGGAATTGGCGCGGAAGGCCACTGTGCCTCATTTGACGCTGCCTTCCGGCTATCCGCCGCGCGCAGCGGTGGGATTCACACTGGGCGCGATGTTTTCGATTTTTGAAAGGTTCTACGGCTTCGTGTCGGCAGAATTGCCTGACGTTGTTGCTCGCTTGTCCGAAGACGCGAAGCGCTATCGCAAACTCGACGCGGAGAGTAATGCGGCGCTGGAGCTGGCCGTGAAGTTCGTGGACCGGACGCCGGTGATCTACGCGGTGGATGGACTCACCATGCCGGCGGTGGCGTTTCGAATGCGCGCGCAACTGGCCGAAAACAGCAAAGTGTGGTCGCACGCCTTCGAGTTGCCGGAGATGGCTCACAACGAGGTGGAGAGCTTGGCCCATCTGGCGCAGCTTCTGCCGCCGCCGCTGGTCATATTCCTCGGCAGCCATTCGCCGGATTCACGCGCCGCCGATCCGCGTCCGGGTCTGCGGAATCTGTTGGATGATTTTCGCATCCGGCATGTGACTCTCGATCCATCGCAGGCTTGGGGCGCTCGTCTTTCGCGCCTCGAAGCCGGCCTGCGCACGATGCTGCTGCTCGATGCGGCCACCGTCTATCTGGCCGTCTTGAAGGCGGAGAACCCGCTGGAAATTCCCATTATCACCAAACTCAAGAAGCTGTCGGCAGGCAACTGAAGTGCTGGGGGATTTTCGGTAAACTGAATAGGATTTTTCATGCTTATTCCCGGCCGAACTGCCCTGAGGGCCTATCCTATAGTAGTGCGTGGTTGACATTGGATTGTCATCCTGAACCCCCCAAGTCTTCGAGGGGGGTGAAGGATCACTAAGAGTCAAATCTGGATACTCTGAGTGATCCTTCAGGCCGCAAGACGAAAAGAGCGGCCTTCAGGATGACATACCCAGACTCTCTCCACTATTTCAAGACAGGCCCTTGTCCCCCCGTGAACGGGGGGAGAATGCCATTGAGACAAAGCCCCAACACGTGCAAAAGGAAATCACGAATTGAAGGCCATCATTCCTGTGGCGGGAGTCGGTTCCCGCCTACGCCCGCACACGTTCACCCGGCCCAAAGTCCTGCTCAACGTCGCCGGAAGACCGATCCTGGGCCACATCCTCGATCAGTTGATCGAATCGGGCGTGACCAGCGTGACGTTGGTGGTGGGACAAATGGCCGATCTGGTGGAAGCGCACGTGCGCAAGCACTACACCCTCCCCGCCGACTTTGTGGTGCAGGACGAACCGCGCGGTCTGGGACACGCCGTCTCGCTGGGGCTGTCTCCCAAGGACCGCGAGGTGCTGGTGATTCTGGGCGACACGATTTTTGAAAGCGATCTGAAGAGCGTGATTTCGAGCTCTCGCACCACCTGTCTGGGCGTGAAAACGGTGGAGGACCCGCGCCGCTTCGGCGTGGTGGAAACCGACGCGGATGGACGGGTGACGCGGCTGGTGGAAAAGCCGGAGCAGCCCAAATCGAATCTGGTGTTGGTGGGCATCTACCTGATCCGCAACGCGCCGCTGTTAGGAGAGTGCATCGCCACGCTGTTCGAGCGCAAGCTGACCACGCGCGGCGAGTATCAGCTCACGGACGCTCTGCAACTGATGATCGAACGCGGTGAGGTGATGACGACTTTCGCGGTGACCGACTGGTTCGACTGCGGCAAGCCGGAGACGCTGTTGGCCACCAACCGTCATCTGCTGGACCGAAAGTGCAACTGCACCTCGCAGCCGCGGGAAGGAGCGTTGATCGTGCCGCCGGTTTACATTCACCCGCAGGCGGTGTTGGAGCGCGCGGTGGTGGGGCCCTATGCCACCATCGGCAAGGGCGCGGTGGTGCGCGATGCCATGGTGCAGGACAGCGTGTTGGGCGAGGGCGCACGCGTGGAACGGGCGCTGATTCACGGCTCGCTGGTGGGCAACAACTCGAGCATCGTGGGCGAGTTTCAGCGCTACAATCTGGGCGACTCGAGCGAAATCGTCTCGGGCCCGGAATTTCTCGACTGAACGAAGGGAAATCTGAATCTCCCCCCGTTCACGGGGGGACAAAAGGGGGGTTCGGCTCGAAAGGTGACAAGGTAGATTCAATCCAAGGACAAGGCCGCACCGGCGCATGGGCGAGCGTCGGCTGCGGCCGCAAGAGATCGCCCAGGAAAGTGAAGTATGAGCAGTTTCGTTTTTTCCAGTGAGTCCGTGACCGAGGGGCATCCCGACAAGATTGCCGATCAGATTTCGGATGCCGTGCTCGACGCGGTGATGCGCGACGACCCGGAAGGGCGCGTGGCCTGCGAGACTTACGTAACCACCGGCCTGTGTCTGGTGGGCGGAGAGATCACCACCTCCACCTACGTGGACATTCCGTCGGTGGCGCGCGGAGTGATCAAGAGCATCGGATACACCGATGCGGCCTACGGTTTCGACTATGAGACCTGCGCGGTGATCACCACCATTGACCGGCAGAGCCCGGACATCGCCATGGGCGTGAACACGCACGGCGCGGGCGATCAGGGCATGATGTTCGGTTATGCCACGCGCCAGACCGAGGAGATGATGCCGCTGCCCATCGTGCTGGCCCATCGTCTCACTCATCGTCTGGCGGAAGTGCGCAAGGCGGGCACGCTGGGCTATCTGCGTCCCGACGGCAAGGCGCAGGTTTCGGTCCGCTACGAGAACAACAAACCAAAGTCGGTGGAGACGGTGGTGGTCTCGTGCCAGCATGATCCCACGATGGCGCACAAGGAAATCGCCGAAGACATCAAGCGCGAAGTCATCGCGCATGCCATTCCGAAACATCTGCTCACCGGCGGCACGCGCATGTTCGTCAATCCCACCGGACGCTTCGTAATCGGCGGGCCGCAGGGCGACGCGGGCCTGACCGGACGCAAAATCATCGTGGATACCTACGGCGGCTGGGTGCCGCACGGCGGTGGCGCGTTTTCAGGAAAGGACCCCACCAAGGTGGATCGCAGCGGCGCGTACGCCGCGCGCTGGGTGGCCAAGAACGTGGTGGCGGCTGGCCTCGCCGAAGAATGTATGATTCAGATCGCCTATGCCATTGGCGTAGCGGAGCCGGTTTCGGTGTTCGTGGACACACGCGGCACGGGCAAGATGCCCGATGAGGAATTGGAAGCGCGTATTCGCAAGGTGTTCGACCTCACGCCGTGGGGCATCATCAGTGCGCTGGATCTGCGGCGGCCAATTTTCCGCGAGACTGCCACCTACGGCCACTTCGGCCGCTCGCTCGACACCTTCACTTGGGAAAAGACCAATCGCACAGGGGAGCTGGCATGAGCCCGACGAAAACCAAAGGTGTTTCGCAGGCCCGGATTCTCCGGCAGCCCCATCACGTGCGCGACCTGTCGCTGGCGGCTCAGGGCAAGGCCCGCATTCTGTGGGCCGACCGCGACATGCCCGTGCTGGCCATGATTCGCGAGCGTTTCGGCAAAGAGAAGCCGCTGCGCGGACGGCGCGTGTCGGCCTGCCTGCACGTCACCGCCGAAACGGGAAACCTGATGCGCACGCTCAAAGCGGGCGGCGCCGAGCTGGTGTTAGTGGCCTCGAATCCGCTTTCCACTCAGGATGACGTGGCCGCCTCGCTGGTAAAGGATTTCGGCGTGCGGGTCTATGCCATCAGGGGCGAAGACCGCGACACGTATTATGCGCATCTCGATGCGGCCCTGCGCCACACGCCGGTAATCACCATGGATGACGGCGCCGATCTGGTGCACGGGCTGCACACCACGCACACAAGATACGCCAAGGGTATTATCGCCTCACTGGAGGAAACCACCACCGGCGTGAACCGTCTGCGGGCGCTGGAGCGGCAGGGCGAACTGCTGCTTCCGGTCTTTGCGGTGAACGACGCGGAGACCAAGCATCTCTTCGACAACCGCTACGGCACCGGTCAATCCACGCTGGACGGGATCATTCGCGCCACCGATATTCTGATTGCGGGACGAACGGTGGTGGCGGCGGGCTACGGCTGGTGCGGCAAGGGCTTTGCCATGCGCGCCAAAGGACACGGCGCGGACGTGGTCATTACGGAAGTGAATCCGATCCGCGCCATCGAAGCACGCATGGACGGCTTCCGCGTGCTGCCGATGGCGCAGGCGGCTCCCATCGGCGATATCTTCTGCACGGTGACGGGCAACATGCACGTCATCCGGCCCGAGCATTTCTTGAAGATGAAGGACTATGCCATCGTCTGCAACAGCGGCCACTTCGACATCGAACTCGATCTGAAGGGACTGGCGAAGATCGCCAAAAAGATCGAGAAGAACGTGGTGCCGTTCATGGACCGTTACACGCTGCGCTCGGGCCGGAGGATCATGGTCATTGCCGAGGGACGGCTGGTGAATCTGGGCGCGGCGCACGGCCATCCTGCCTCGGTGATGGACATGAGCTTCGCCACGCAGGCGCTGACCTCGGAATACGCGGTGAAGAACGCGAAGAAGCTCACGGTGACGGTGCACGACGTGCCGCGGCACATCGAGGAATACATCGCGCACATGAAACTGAAGACCATGAACGTCTCGATTGACAAGCTCACCCCCGAGCAGAAGAAGTACTTAGCATCATGGACAATGGGAACGTGAGAGGCCGCCGCCGGCTTTGGTGCGGGTGGTTGCTGCTGATGTCGCTGGCGGCGGGGTGCACGCTGCCGCAGGCGCCGGGCGATTTGTCGTGGGACGTGCACTTGTCCCTGCCGTTAGGAGTCCGCACCTATTCGCTGAACGATCTGGTGGATGATACGACGGTATTCCGCAGCGAGGACAGCCTAGTCTACTATGCGGCCTTCACCGACCTCGAGGTGCCGCTGGGGGACTCGCTGACCGTCGGGCCGATTGAGGACGCGCTCATCAAACCTCCGTGGATGACGGATACCACGTCGCTGCGTCCACTCGTCGGCTACCGTCACCGGCTTCTGAATGCGACGGTAGCCCACGGCACACTGTGGCTGACTGTGGAGAACGTGTCGGACGCGGCCGACACGGTGCGCACCACGCTGCCCAACATGGTCAGCGCGCAAGGCGATACGATGGTGATCGTGGAGTATCTGCCGGGACACGCGCGTACGGACACGGTGCTCGACCTGACGGGTTACGTGATCCGTCTGCCCAACACCACGCCGCAAACGGTGGAGACGCGGCTGCATTCGGCGGGCGGCGCGGAGATTCACGCCTATGTGGCCACCGACCGCATCTCGTTTCGCTACTATTCGGGCGTGCTCGACAATTTGGAGATGGAGGCGCTGGAAGGCGGGCAAGCGGTGAAGCATCCGCCGGAAGGATGGGAGTCGGTGCATCCGACGCTTGTAGAGGCGCACGTTCACGTGATTCGCGGTGTGAGCGGCGCGGTGGCGGACGCGGACCTGAACTTCGCCACCTGGCAAGACGGGCAGATGTTGGATTCCGTCAACTTGATCGCGCACGGTCTGCACCTCGACCGCGATACGAGCGCGGTGATTCCGGGGCTGGCCCACCTGATGGCCGTCTATCCCGATTCGGTGAGCAGCACCGGCCGGGTGACGCTGAGCGGCACGGTGCACGACGTGCAGCCGGACGACACCATTCGCCTCGAAGTGGAGGGGCGCGCCTATCTGGCCTTCACGCTCGATCCGGTGCACTCTCCGGGGGACGTGCAGCGGATAGACAATGACGATCTCAAGGACCTTCAGAGCGGCACGGTGCGGATTCGCATCTGGAACCGGCTGCCGGTGAGCGGACGCGCCTTTCTGGTGATGGCCCGCGACAGCGCGAGCGTGCTCGATAATTCCGGAGCCGACGTGGACACGGTGGCGGATCTGGTAATTCCCACACCGGTGGTGGTCAACGGCCGCGCGCAGAGCGAGGCTTACGCGGAGCTCACGATTGCGCTCAGCGACAGTCTGTTGGAGTTGTTCAAGAATCCGCCCTTTTTCGCGCGCACCGATCTGACGCTGCCGGGATCGAACGGCGACACGCTCTTGGCCCACGCGGCGGATTATGTTAAAGTGCAGCCCATCGCCACGCTCACCTACCGCGTTGACACGGGGGGTGACGAATGATCGCGCTCCTTCTGCTGCTTCTCCTTTTCCTGCCGGCGGGCGTGCAGGCGCTCGAACCTGAGACGGCGGGTTACGCTGGGGTGCACAACTTAGGCGCGACGAGCGCAGTCGTCTTGGGGTGGAACCCGGCGCTGCTGAGCGCTGATCGCGGATTCCGCATGAGCTTTGAGCTGCCGTCCTTCGGTGCGGCCTTGGCCAACAACTCGTTCACCTCCAAGTACTGGAACGATCACTTTGCGCGCGACCAGTACTGGAGCGAGGCCACCAAGAACGACATTTTGCGTCAGACCCCGCGCGACGGACTGGGAGGCGACGCGGAACTCTCGGTGCCCGCGCTGGGATTCACGTACGACCGTTTTGCGACGCGCATCGCCGTGCGCTCGGCGGGCAAAGTGCGGGTTCCCGACGCGCTGACCTCGGTTTTTCTCTTCGGCAACGATTTCAATCGCAGCTACGACATCGGTGACCTGACCGCCGAGAGCATGGCCATGGTTGACGTGGGGCTGGGCTTCGGCTACCGCTTCGAACAGGAGCGAATTCCCGATCTCCACTTCGGAGCGGGCTTCCACTACTATCGCGGTTTGTATCTGGCGACGGTGGCCGAGCGTGAAGGCCAGTTGACGTTCACGGACTCGGACTTCTCGGGCTCGGCCATGATGCACTCAGTCACGGCGCAGCGCGGTGACGGTGTGGGTTTTGATCTGGGCAGTTACGCGGTGCTCTCCAAACAGTGGGAGATCGGGCTGGCGTTCCGGCAACTGGGCGCGCGCATCGCGTGGCAGGTGGATGAGAACACTCTGGTCACCTTCTACAAGGACAGCGTGGGCATTATCGCGGACTCGCTGGATGATCCCGACTACGTGGAGCGCTCGCTGCACTACAGCGACAGCAGCTACTCCGGAGGCGGCATCGAGACGCGGCTGCCGGCCATCATTCAGATGAACGCTCGCTACACAGCCCGGCCGAACTGGACAGTGTTGGGCGACGTTCAGATCTTCACCCAAGAGACCGCGTGGGGCAAGGCCGGGATTCAGGCGGGCATCGCCTCCGAGTATCGGGTGCGGAGTTTCCTGCCGCTTTACGCCGGCCTGTCGGCGGGTGGACCGTGGAGGGTGCAGTTGGGCGTCGGCGCAGGTCTGCGCTTCCGCAATTATGAACTCGATCTGGGCGGGACGTGGATCAACGGGCTTTTTTACGGCGCGCGAGGCATCGGGTTCGGACTGTCTCAGCGATTGAAATTCTGACGCCGCATGGCAGGTGATGAAAACGCCGCACGGGTAAACCGTGCGGCGCTTTTTTTGTGATCTCATAGAGTAGTTTTCGAAAGCACCCCGACTTGACCTCCCTTCTGGGCCCATCCCAAAACCTTGACTGTCATCCTGAACCCCCCAAGTCTTCGAGGGGGGTGAAGGATCTTTCTTGACCTCTGCTTGTCATTCTGGACACCGCGCGCTCTTCGCTCTTGCGTGCGGGCGTCCAGAATCTCTCCGGAGCGCGCCAACGAAGAGAGATCCTTCAGGCCGCAAGACAATAAGAGCGGCCTTCAGGATGACACTCACGGGCTTTCCCCGGGTGGCCAAGCGCTCCGCTTACTTCGGGACGCGAATCACCAGATAAAGCCCGAGCAGGCCAAACACCACGTTTCCGGACCAGGCGGCGATTTCGGGTCCGATGTAGCCTTGATAGCCGAGAATCTTTCCCACCTGCATGAAGCCGAAGAAGATGAAACAAACCAGCAGCGAGAGTCCAAAACCGAGCACGAGGCCGCCGCGGCGGCGGAAGGCCGCGAACGGCACGCCGAAGATCACAATGATGACGCTGGCGAAGGGCTGTGAGATTTTGAAGGCGAGATCCACCACCCACTTGCCCGCGCGCACACCGCTGTTTCTCAGCCTCTCGATCATGCTGCGCAAGTCCACGTAGTTCAGCTCTTCGGGCTCCACGCGGACATTGGCCAGATCGTCGGGAGTGATGGTCAGGTCGGGGCGCGGCAGCGAATCGGCGCGGGTGACCGCCAGCGTGGCGGAACCGAAATCGCGAATCTGCACGCGGTCGAGCACCCAGACTCCGCCGCTGAAGCGGATGCGGTCGGCGGTCATGCGGCGCAGCAGCCGTCCATCGCTGAAGGTGTGCAGACTCACGCGGTCGCCGCTGCTGGACTCCGTATCGTAACTCTCCATCTTCAGGAACTCATTGGGCCCCACCTGAATATAGAGCCGGCCCTGCTTGGTGGAGGTGGAAATCTGCGCCTTCTTGACCTCGGTCAGATAAAGAAGCTTGCGCTGATGATTGGCGGCCGGCACCACGCTCTCGCCGAACAGCAGCGTGGCCGCGCTGAGAGGAACCGCCACACCTAACAGCACGCCGAGCATGTGCCAGAGGCTGTAACCCGCCGACTGCATGGCCATCAGTTCATTGCGATAGACCAGGCCGCCCACCGCAAAGAGCGTGGCCAGCAGCACCGACACGGGCAGCGTGAGATAGATGATGTACGGAAGGTAGAGGTAGTAGTACTGCAGGATGACGTGGTAGGGCGCGCGAGCGTCAATGAACTTGTCGAGATGCTCGGTGCTGTCCACCGTCACGAAGATGACGACGCCGGCCAGCAGCGCAAAGAAGAAGAACTGAAAAAAACGCCGCAGAAGATAGCGGTCGAGCAGCTTCACGGGGAGGCCGTGAATTTGATCGCGGCGCTCAGCCGGCGGAGTACGGTATCGCGTCCGAGAATGGCCATGAGCTCAAAGAGGCTCGGGCTGACAATTTTTCCGGTCAGCGCCAGACGAATGGGATGAATCAGCTTGCCCGCGGCCAACTGGCGGGTCTCGCACCACGCGCGCAAATGCGCCTCCAGCGGTTGCGGTTCGAAGGCGTCCACGCGGCTCAAATCATCCGTGTACTCGCGCAGATGCTGAAGGATGTTCGCGTCGGCAAAATGCTTGGCCGCTCCGGCCGGATCGTACTCCCGCGGATCGGAGAAAAAGTAGGCGTG
>JAPKYT010000132.1 GCA_026394155.1 bacterium
GCTTTGTACTGGGCATTCGTCACCTCATATCGGTCCATGTAAAACGCCGGAACATTGACCGTATGAATCGGTTGAGCCCATGACTGATAAGTGGCACCCATATCATACAGCCCCGCCGGAATTAGAACCATGCCGGCGAAACCTTCTGTGGTGAACGACCAAACAGGTCCCGATGTCGAATCGTGGTTGTCATGTGCCACAATCCGCCAGTAGTAGGCCGTGATGTCGGCCAACGTACCCGGATCGTAGGTTACGGCCGTCTGGCCCGAATTGACCAGTGGTGGCGTAGATGCGGTGCCAAAGTAAACGTCATACGTCAAGGGATCCAGATCGGGATCGCTGCATGTCCACGAGAGATTCACATCAACCGACTGACCGATTGCGCTATCCGCCGGTGATGGCGATGACGGGACCTGAGGCGGCTGATTGACAAAGCTCTTGGAGCAACGGAATCCGACACTGCTGTTGCGACCCGCCGGATCCATGTCACCGCGATAGGCGCACCGCGCGCCGGAGGAGTTGAGGCGCCACGAGCCGCCCCGTAGAACACGGGCGGAGCCGCGCGGATTGTCAATCCAGGCGCTGCCATTGGTGGGTGCACCGTTGTAACTCGCATGCCCGTCGTCTTCGCACCACTCATACACATTCCCCGCCATGTCAAAGCATCCAGTGGGGCTAATTCCACTTGGATAGTTGCCAACCGGTGAAGTATAAGTGTAGCCGTCGGCGGGATTATCCAAGATATTAGCATTGGCATCAACCCATGTGTCTCCCCACGGCCACTGGCGGTTGTCCGTGTTGCCCTTCGCTGCGCGTTCCCATTCTGCTTCTGAAGGCAGACGCTTGCCTGCCCATGCAGCATAGGCTCTGGCATCATTCCAATCAACCATCACCACTGGGTAATTCGCATAGACCGGATTCGTGAAATAGGGCGGAGTATAGAAACCGCTGGATGGATCGTCAGGATACGTCCGGCTCGTGGCATCACAGAACGCTTTGTACTGGGCATTCGTCACCTCATATCGGTCCATGTAAAACGCCGGAACATTGACCGTATGAATCGGTTGAGCCCATGACTGATAAGTGGCACCCATATCATACAGCCCCGCCGGAACCAGAACCATGCCTGCAGGCCCTGCTATCGCGACCACGGCATAGAACCGTTTCTGCGCACCCATCAGGCCATTCACGTGAATAAAAGTGGTATCTGGAGTCGTTCCAATCCGTGTCATTACTCCGACTTGGAAGTCAGACGAGTCTCCCGCGTACACTTGAAAACTATCGGCATACTGGGGCCGCGACCAATTCAGAACGATATCATTCAGGTTATCACTGACCTGAATCACAAGATCTGTTACCGGCTGCGGCGCAGGCGGCTGGGCGGCCGCCAGCATGGCTGACAATAACAGAATGAACAGCGTTATCCATTTACGAGTTTTCATGGCAACCACGCTTTCCGAGGGTAAGTAATATTTCTTTAGCAACTTATAATATATCGCATGGTGCGCCTGGAAGCAAGACTTCAAGTTCAAATAGTAAAATTCTTTGCACTCTCGATCATAGTGTTTATTCGGCAGTAACAGTCTGAACGGCAACGCAGTGAGTAGGTTGCGCAGGAGGGACAACACGAACGCGCATAGCTAAAAGAAGCCCCCACGATGCGCAGGGGCTCTTGTCGGTCGTGCGACCATTTCGACTCGTGGTTTTCGCTGAACCGGCACTATTAGCGGCTGTGTTTCATCCACTCCACAAACTCGCGGAGGCCGTCGTCGAAGGAGACATCGTGCCGGAAACCCAATTCGCTCTCTGCGAGATGCGTGTCCGCGTAAGTGGCGGGCACGTCGCTGGATGCGAAGAACCCCGCCTTCACTTAAGGCGGGCTTCCTCGTTTGCTGCGATTTCCAAACTAATTCTACCGCACGGCGATCACCTGATAGAAGAAGTAGCGCGCGCTCAGGCCGAGGGCTGTGGTGTCGAGATACGTGGTCTCGGTGACGGGTGTCGGCGTGAGCAGCTCGCCTTCCGTGTATTCCTGAAAAGCGCTGCTCAGGCGATAGACCTTGTAACCCTGGGCCAGATTGGTCGCCGACCACGACAGCCGCACGCCGCCCTCGTCCTTAATGGCCGCCAGATCATTGACCGGCGC
>JAPKYT010000135.1 GCA_026394155.1 bacterium
GGCAGGCGTCTTCGGTCTTCGCCTGCCCCGCTTGCTCCGCCGAGCCGGGTTCAGTCTTCGCAACCCGGCCGGAATCGTCTCGGTATTTCCCCCTGCTTGCGGGGGGACAAAAGGGGGGTCTCTGAAAGGATGAACGATGAATGATGAACGATGAAGCCCGATCCCGCCGCGAGCCGGTTACTTCTCGCGGCGGCAGGCGTCTTCGGTCTGCGCCTGCCTCGCTTGCTCCGCCGAGCCGGCCACTAGCCAACACCCTCCTGGGTGTTGGTCGCAACCCGGCCGGAATCGTCTCGGTATCTCCCCCTGCTTGCGGGGGGACAAAAGGGGGGTCTCTGAAAGGATAAAGGATGAAGGATGAAACCCGATCCCGCTCAGCGATCATGCCGGATGCGGGCAACGTCAATTTTGTGAGCCTGAATCTTGACCTGCAGGTTGCGGCGCGCGGAATCAATGGTGCGTGCGGCCCGCGATACATTGCCGCGTTCCCGTTGCAGCACGCGCTTGAGAAATTCACTTTCAAACAGCGCCTTGGCGCGGCCCAGATGCAAGGGGTATTCCATGGCATCCAAAGCGATTGACGTGGTGCCCATGCGCGAGGCGGGCGCCAAATTGGGAACGCCGCTTGCAGCCGGGAAGAGCACTCGCTCAAGATGCCCGGCGGACATGTCCGGCGGCAGCACCACCGCCCCGTACCAATCCGGAGAGAGCTTGAGCATTTCGGTCTCACTGGAGCCCACGAGAAAGACGAGCACTTGCGCATGCTTGTCGCGAATTTCAGAAAGAAAAGTTTCAGTGTCGTTGTCCGCCGCCGCGCCCAGCACCAGCACCGCCGGCACATCGGCCTCGAGTAGCCAGGCGCGCGCGCACACGGTGTCGGCGCAGACAATAACATCGGACATGCGCCGCCGGACTACCAGTTCATACTGATCCCGCAGCGGCGACGGTGGGCCGACGATGAGGAAAGAATTCTTGGACATGGTTTCTTCCTTGGATGTGGGATCTCACAAATGGCCCGGGAAGACGAGCCGCGGTCGCACTGATCTACCCTCCACCAGCGCGCTTTGGCCTGTCAAACCTCCCGTACCCGGCCCGATGGCGTGCGCAAGCTCGGCCGGTGCCCAAGACAGCGAACGAATCACGGAACGAGTCTGATCGCAAGCGGGCGATTTCCCACCGGGCAACGGAAATCGCACTTGTGACCCGATGGATGCGCCATAAGAATAGCCCTCTTTTGGCTACAAAGCAAGAGCCCGACCGGGTTCTGTCGGACTCCACGTATTGAAGAACCAATCAGTTCCAGATGCGAAAGCCAATCTGGAAAGGCATACTTGACCAAAGCGCAAAAGAAAGAGCCCCCGTCCAGGGACGAGGGCTTCTCTTGCCGCGGCAAAAAGGACTGCTTCAGCTTATCTGACGCTTGAGCCGCCGATGGGTCAGTAAAAATGGCAGCTCCAACGCCACCCAGCCCCACACCAACACATGAGAAGCAATGTCAAAGCGATTGGCTACGACCGACGAGGGCAGAAAGGACGGGAGGTATTTCGCCGACTCGATGATGCACGCCCAAGCCCCGATCGGCAGCACGAAGCGCTTCTTGGGATTCGTCAGAAGGTCAACGAATTTTCCCTTGAATCTGGCGATCAGCGTGCTCTTGACCACCGTGCTCAACACCACCACCAGGATCGAAATCATCCAAACATCTAGGATAGTGGTGGCGGTGCTGTTCCAGAATTCCTGTCCGTTGCCGGCCACGATGATGACGGGCCAAAGGCCGTTCATGATGACGGCCAAGTCGAGAAGCAGAAGCCCGACAAACAAGGTGCGATTCCATGCTCCGGTGAGTGCAAGAACCCACAAGAAGATGCCGAAACCATAAGCGACTATCAGCCAACGAACATCCCACCCGCCGAAAACACCCAGGTTCAGACATATGTTGAACCCCAGGTTGAGGAGCATGGGGTAGTAGAACAACCGGCCCAGACCACGACAAAGCCAGATGGCTGCGGCAAAGCCAACATAGTATATGACCAGCTGCAGACTCACGATCGGCGACAACCCCTAATGGTTAGGCGGCCATCCGTTCAGATCACCGGTCCTGTCACCTTGGATTTCGTACATGTTCGATTGCTCGGACGTGTCCACTTCCCCCACGATCCAGCGCGCTTCTACGTAGTCCCGTTCGACGCCATCCGCATCAAAGAACACCGCCGCTATTTCCGACGCCGTAAGAAAGACGCATCCCGTGCCATTCGTGAACTTGACCTCGAAGATATGGTCTTGGGTCTGGCTGTCCTTTTGGGTGATCAGATTGAGCTTGTCGTCGCCCCCGGCTTTGACATTGGTAATCTGAAACTCTGCATCCCTGCCATCCTCCACCATCTCCTTGAACGAGAAGTCACCGGTCTGCAGGCTATCGGGAATCAGGGGGACGGCAAATTGTTTGGTCGCCATGGAACGTCTCCTTGATGGTTTGGTCAATGTCAGCGGGCAACAACGGGCTCGAATTGCGCGTTTTCGGCAAAGCGACACCTGCGAATCTTCTTCAACCGAGCATCCACGATTGCCTCCATGCGCAGGATCACGGGCAACACTTCAGTGCGCAGCATAGTGCAAAGCCTGACCAGCTCGCCATCATCGTTGATCGTGTCGATTTTGCCGGCGCATTCCGAGAGCATGCCAAGCCTCTTGGCCAAGGACAGCACCAGCGGAACCATGGTCTCATCATTCTCCACGTGCGCGTCACGATTCTGGAGGGCCTGAATGAACTCATGCAGGATACCTTCTGACTCCTTGCCATATCCCACCCGACGAAAGACCTCGAACAGGGGCACCAGTTCGTCAGCGGTCAACTTGGCCTGCGGATTGGAGGGGCGCAACTTGGCCGAAAGCGTGTTGTCTTTCACGCCCATCTCCTTTGCCACCAAGGTCACAATGCGCTTCTCGTGCATCCAGTCGTAAAGGACCTGTGTAATAGAATAGCTCATGATCGCGCCTCAGTCTTTGCCGTGAAGAACGAGACCAGTCCGCGCACATGCAATAAGCTACCGGATTCAGGTGACAGTGTCAATAGCTCACCGGGAATCCGTAACACCACAGACCACCGGTGGACTTGGAGGTGAGAGGTGTACGGCCACATCGTTAATCGTTGTAAATAAAGATAACAGAATATTACTCTACTTATCATGTACATGTGGTCGTGGCGTGACCACACTGGTTTAGGGAGCGGTTTCAGCGGGTTCGTACTCGATAGAGTGGAGGGCAGACAACCTGCCATCCGGCGTGGACTGTACCCCTCGGGCTGGACAGTTAGGGGTGTAATTTCGTATCTTGAGGGCGGGCCAACCGGAGAAGCAATATGGCACGTCAGAGAAGAGCATTCAGTCCGGCGGGGTGTTACGACATGGCAGGGAATGTTTGGGAGTGGTGTGAGGACGATATGCATTGGGGCTACACTGGCGCACCCACGGACGGCAGCGCATGGATTGATAATCCGCGCGGCTCCAACCGTATTAATCGGGGTGGTTCGTGGTACTACGACTACTCCTTCACGCGGTGCGCCGATCTCAACGGCTACGATCCGACGAATCGTACCAGCCTCAACGGATTCCGTTGTGCCAGAACTCCTTGAGCCCTTGTTGCCTTGGTTCTTGGCACTTGGGTCGAGCGCGAATTTTTCGTACACACTTTTATGACCATCATACGCAAGGATAACAGCTGCGGCGAATCGGCGCAATGCACTGAAACCGCACCTTCGTTGCGATTATAGCGACGATGCGACGTAAGAAGAAATCCACGCAAAGATCCAAAAGAAAATGAAAAGAGAATGATGAAGCGTCGCGAAGACTTGAGGAATGTCGCCATTATCGCCCATGTTGATCACGGAAAGACAACCTTGGTGGATGCGCTGCTGCATCAATCGGGGGTGTTTGGTCTTCATGCGCAGATGGGAGACCGCGTCATGGACACGCTCGATCTCGAGCGGGAGAAGGGCATCACGATTTTGTCCAAGAACACGGCCATCGTCTGGCAGGGCCGAACCATCAACATCGTTGACACGCCGGGCCACGCCGACTTCGGCGGACAGGTGCAGCGCGTGCTGAAGATGGTTGACGGTTGTCTGCTGCTGGTGGATGCGTCCGAAGGGCCGTTGCCGCAAACGCGTTACGTGCTCTCGAATGCGCTCGACAACGGACTCTCTCCCATCG
>JAPKYT010000153.1 GCA_026394155.1 bacterium
ACCTCAGGGGGCAACGGCACATTGTATTAGATACAGATGCGACTGTGTTGGCCCCATCGCACCACCGGCACTGACAGATGGAAGTTAGTGAGGGGATGTCCCGACTCCCCAGCGCTTCCGGTCTTTCACGGAACCCGCACCACAATATGGTTTTGGGGACAATAATAGAACATTAGTTCTGGTAGTGTCAAGGGGAAGATGTCGCGGGGAGCGGTCAGCTTTCAGCTTTAAGGGCGCCCAAGATTCGTTAAGTCCCGATCGCAGCCCTACGCAGGATTTCGCTAATGTGGGGCTTTATCTTTTCGGGGATCTCACCAGTATCTTTGAATTGTTCGTAGCGGAACGTGTTCAGGTCAAACGGAACGGATTTATGACCCTTAGTGGGTTGGAAGATGAAAATGAGGCGGTCCTTTTCGTGATTCCGCAGGGCATAGCCAGCTTCTACACAAACGCTGGGACGCACACCTGTAAGGTCAATGAGGATAATGTCGGCGGAATTAATGGCATCGTACATCTTAGCATGAATTGGGAAAGTTGCGCCGGTTTGTGTGCCCATGTCCACAAGGTCAAGGTGCGCTCCCTCTTCCTTCTCAATCTCCTTCAGGGCATGTCGAATTTGTTTGAGCCGTAGTTTGGCTTTCTCAAGCTCCTCGCCATCCTCAGTCGTGGGATACCAGCGAGCGAGGAAGACCCTCTTCGGCATCCTAGTGCGCACGGTGGAAAAAACCTCCAACACTTGTTTGCTCAACGATTGCCCTTCGTTTAGTTCCACCAGTCCGTCTTTGCCTAACCAAGCGGCCAGTTCTTCCAGATACTTGACGGCAGCGTTCACCCGCGCGTTGTGCTTGTCACTGTCCGGTGTCGCTTTCCATACGCGGGTTGCAAGTTCGATGAAGAACTGCGCCTTGCAAAGCTCTGGTTGACAGGGCTCCAGTCGCGTACCGATATCACTCAATGCGGCAAGCAAGTCCGCAGAATACTGGCGCAACGTCTCTAAGTCTTTCGCCACGTCCTTGTCTATGTCCATTAGCCCCCTCACCGCAGCTCGCAAGCTGGTTAAAGGGCGATCTCCGATGCGTGACTGCACTGGTTGGGGCAACCGCAACAGACCATCACGTAACAAACGGGTGAAATGCAAGTCAGGACTGAATGCGAATTCCTGCTCCGGTCTCATGTCGTATTCTGGGTGCTGGCCAAGGATGAGTTTCAGGGCGTGTTCGGATTCGAGCGGGAGCGCCGTGCTGTTGATGGTGTGGAAAATCAGCGACTCGGAGTAGTCATCGGCCGCGTCGCCCGGAGGGCGGAGCAGCACGAGGCAAAACGGCGCTAGGTATTTTGTAGGCAGACTGGAGTCTGCCTTAAGCTCATGGGCCAGTGCGAGCCGATGGTTCCCATCCACGCGGCGAATCAGTTTCTTCTCCCTAATTTCGGTGAGTTTATTCCTATCTACCCGCACACGGTGTACGCGAACTTTTTTGCTCTTCCATCGTCGACCAATACGAATACCATCTTCATCTTTAACACTTTTGACACCAATTGGCACAAGGTTTTCATCCTGCACCTCAGTCAAATCGGTACGCACAGAAAGAATGACCTCCGGTAAAAAGCGTTGTTCGCCGCTCTCCAGGTAACGCTTAATACGCTCGGCGTGCTGGGGGTCTTCCCTGCGTTGCTGGCCTTTCAACTCCGTGCCGAGGCCCCCCTCTTCCATATAGTACGGCACGGAGATTTCCGCAAGGTCTTGGAGATTGGCGAAGCCCCGAATGAGGCTAAACGTCCCAAGGACGCTGCCTTCATACTGGCCTTCAAACGTCAAATAGCGCTTGCTTTTAGCCACGCTGTATATCCTTAACTGATTTGGTGCCGAGAATGAGTGATTCGACTTCAGCGTTGATTGCCTTTGCGAGTTCTTCCGCGGCTTCGCGTTCACGCGCGATTTCGGCCCGTCCAACCGCCACGCGTTGCATGATTTGCTTCTGAACCGCTAGTGGAGGGAGCGGGATTTGCAGGCTGCGCAATTCTTCGCTGTTAATGTTGTTCTGCATGATCTGGCGGCTTATTGCATCCACTTGCTGACGGCCTAAAGGCGAATTCAGGAACCATGAAACGAATTCTGGCATTACCTTTGTGGGGTTGAAACGTAGGCGTATTAAGTAGGACGCAAAGACGAAGTCGCCCTCACCTCGAAATACCGCGCATGTCCCGACTAGATCACGGCTGCCACTTGTGCGAATGACAAGGACATCGCCGTCTCGTAACAGTAGCCCTTCAAACGTTTTTTTGGGCAGCGATATGTGCTTCAAATCGGAAAAGTCAAGTGAGCGTTCCTTAATGTTGCCAATACGCAGCATCGGCACACCCTTCCCGTTGCCGTTAGCCTTTTCACTGCTGCCATATTGAACCATATCCAAGACGGAATCGAGTTTAGCCACTGGATACTTGCCCTGCGTGATGTCGGCTCCACCTTGGCTCAACTGGTTGAATCGGACACCCCAACGGAGAAAGTCTTGCCACCAGACAGCGAAGGCTTTGGATATTGAACCTTGCGTGGGTGACTTCAAACCCAAGTCAGCGAAGAAGCGGGCATCCATCGTGGCCTTTCGTTTTTCCACCCGCTTCCGCGCGGCAGCAATTTCGTCTTGCGCCCTGCGCCAGTGCGCGACGATGGCCTTTTGCTCAGCCAGCGGAGGAAGTGAAATTTCAAAGTTCAGAAACTCCTCTTCCTTGAAACGATTGCGGCTTACGGCAGAAGAGCCGGTCGAGGCTGCGTTCACGGCACGAATCGTTACTTCACGAATGGAGAAGAGATAGAGGTACTCGGGAAGGATGCGAGCCAAGTCCGGGATGAATTGCGGAAACTCGTTCGAGACATAACAATCCGCAAGCTCGGGCGGAACGACGGCGAACGAAGCCTTCCAAGCAAAGAGCCGGTTGTAAATCAGCGCACGGGCAACCAGCGGCGTGACTTGGTTAGCACTCATTGCGTCGCCACGCACAGTTTCACGGTGGAAGACGCCCTCGCCATACAACCTCACGCCCGCCATCTTGTATTCCCTATCCGGTTCGGCCTTGACCCGCTCTGTTACTTGCCGTACAAGTGTCCCAATCCGAACACGCGTCCATCCTTTTGGCAGTGATTGGCGTAGGATGAGGCTGGTTGGAATTACCCAGCGTTCCAAATCTTTCCACCAAACGGCAATGGCGCGGGGTGCGCTTGGGGCTGACACCGTCATTGTGCCGCCTCAACGAGGAAGAAAGGTTTCGGGTCGCGCCGGAACTCTTGATAAAGTTCAAGGCAGGACTTGGTAACCCCCGCAGGAAGGTTGTCGTTCGGGATGAGTTCATTCTGATCCGCGTCGCCCGTGGGGCTGATGCCGACCTTTTCTGCCTCATAAAGGAATATGGGATACGGGAATCGCTCTTTCAGCAGGGCACGGACTTCGGCGGTCATTTTGTCGGCCATATGCTTCTGGTAGTCCTTCAGTTCCTTTTGCAGGGTTTTCAGTTGCTCGCCGTCGCGCGCTTTTTTGGCGGTGTCTATTGCGCGTTCCAGCCGTTGGGTTTCGGCGGCAATTTCGCCAGCGTATTCCGCCTCTACCTCAGCTCGAGCTTTGGCGTGCTTGGCGTCGAAGTCTTCCTGTTCATCCTTCGTGAACTTTTGCAGGAAAAGCAGAGAGGCTTTCACACTCGCGCCTGAGGAATAGAATGTCTCCTGGGGTAGGCTGACCACAGCGCGGATGAAGGCGCGGTTTTCGCAGAACTCGCGCACATAAGCGAGCGATGGATTGTTGAAGATACCTTCAGGGAGAACAATACCGAGGCGGCCGCCGGGCTTGAGCAAGGCAAGGCAGCGCTCAATGAATAGTATTTCGGTTTTGACTTTGCTCTTCTCGCCCTTCGGCAACTCGAACAGGCTGGCAATAGGCTTACTTACCGCTGCGCGCATGCGGGCGAGGGCGTCGATGTAAAGATCGCCGTAATCCTCCATGTAACGCTTCTCGGCAGCGTGGTCGGTTGTCACTTCGGACTCGGGCACCACGTCGGAAGGTTCGACGTTTGCGCCAAAGGGCGGGTTGGTAAGAATCACATCGAAGCGGCCTTCAAAGATTCCATTCACGTTCAGAAAGCCGTCGTGGTGATGAACACCCGCGTGGCCGTCGCCGTGCATGATCATATTCATCTTACTGGTGCGGGCCATGCGGTCATTGGCGTCGGTGCCATAGATGCAGCGGTTGGCAAGATTCCATAGGCGGGAATCGCGCTCACGCGGATTGAGAGTGGCGCGGATTTCGGCAAACTTATCTCGCAACGCCTCAGCCTTCTTCGCATCAGAAAGTCCTTTCTTATCCAACTCCGCTTTGAACGCCTTATACTGCTCATCAGCGTCGGCGAGAATTTGCTCGCGGACGATTTCAAAGAATCGGATAAGGAAGCCGCCAGAGCCGCTGGCCGGGTCGCAAATGATGTCGTCTTCCTTGGGCTCAATCATGCGGATCATGAATTCGACAATGGTGCGCGGAGTGAAGAATTGCCCAATCTCACCGCGGAAGGTGCGCCCCAGGAAACGCTCGAAGGCAATGCCTTTGATATCCTCGCTGGTTTCGGAGAGATTATAGCGCTCCAATAACTTGACGATCTCCCGACCGGTGGCTGGTCTCAGCCGGATTTCCTCCTCAGGTTCAAAAATTTTGTCGTCTTCGTAGGCTTCCTTGGTTTGCCCAAAGAGCGTGTTGAGCGGGTGCTTGCTAAGCTGGTCGTCAAGATACTCGGCTCTGAAGAGGTTCTTGCGCTGGCGTTTTGCGCGCAACTCGCGTTCTACGAACACCTTTACGAAGAGAATCTTTGCAATCTCATCGAATGCTGCGGCCGGGTCGAGCTTTTCGCGGTTGCGGATGACGTTGTGGCACTGGTGAAGCAGGTCGGCAAACTCGTCTTCCTTGAACGTCTTGAGCTTAGAGATAAGTTCTTCGATTTCTTTGTCGCTGGCGTCGGCATGTGGGACGTTGCTAATTTCCTCCAGCGACTTCGGCATCATCTCGTGCAAGACGCGCCAGAACTTCGTTTCGCGGCTGTTGTGGGTGACAAAGAAACGCGCCCCAGCCAGGCGCGCGTAATTATCACCCTGGCCGTAGTCAGTTGGTTTGATGGTGACGTTGTCCGACTTGCACTCAACGATGATTAGCGGGTTTTTAGAATCGGCTTTGTCTTTCGTCGTGCGCCAGATAACGAAGTCGGCTCGGGCATGGCCAGAGCCCCGGCCAGTAACCTCAAGCTCCTCGTCTATTTGGGCAAGACTGAAGTTGTATTCATTAACGAGAACACAAAGATACTCCTGCCGAACGGTTTCTTCGGGTGTTTCGTTGAGCCACTTCTTACGAATGTGGCTCCAGACTCTTCCCTTCTCGCGGCGGATAGTCAGTTGCTCTTGCATCTGCAGAATACCCTAGGGAAATTCAAAAAAACTAAATTCATCTTTTGTAACCACCTTGTTAATAAAAAGCTGGTTGCATTATACCATTTCTAGCTGGATAGCAAGAGTCCCATGGTCGTGACGTAATCCAGGCTGTAAGACAGCATACCCTCCCTAAGTTCAATCTTGGGTCTGGAAGCATCTTTCTGCAACGTTGCTTAAATTCTAGTGAGAATGTCGCGGCAAATCAAGTCCCTTTGTGGTGCCTCTGCACCAGTGTATTGTTATGTTTCTCAAACAGGTATACCAATTTCAGAGTGCACCCTTCGACGAGCTCAGGGCGAACGGATTAATCCCCCTCACTCTTATCTCTCCCGCAAGGGGCGAGAGGATTGGGCACGGGGGACGAGATTCTTCGCCAAGGCTCAGAATGACATCTGAAAGGGGCGACTGACACAGTAACGCGGGGATTGCCGCGTCGTCATTACCATTCGAGAAGTACTCCTCGCAATTACACAGGGAGGGAACCTGGATTCCTGCTCCCTGATCGAGGCAGGGACAAGCTGCGCGGGAATGACATGAAAAAGGGC
>JAPKYT010000044.1 GCA_026394155.1 bacterium
TGTCATTCCGTTCGTCTTCGAACGGAATCCCTCGCCCTCTGAAAACTAGCCCACACCCTCCGGGGTATGGGTCGGGCTGGCAGACGAGGAGAGGGATTCCGGACGCCCGCGCACAATACCGAAGAGTGCGCGGTGTCCAGAATGACAGATATCAACCCACCCCCCTTTTGTCCCCCCGTAAACGGGGGGAGAACTATTCGAGCGCGTCCATGATTTTCTGCCAGAGCGCCTCGCGGCCGTGATGGTGCAGCGATGAGTAGATCAGCACGGCTTGCGCACCGCGCGAAGCGAGCAGGCCGAACATTTCCCTCGCGCGTTGATCGCGCGCCGCGACGGAGAGTTTGTCCGCCTTGGTGAGCACCGCCAGCCAGCGGCGGTGATAGGTGGAAAGCGCGTCCACCATCTGCTCGTCGAGCGCGGTCAGGCCGTGGCGAATGTCCAGCAGCAGCACCACTGACTCCAGCCGCGTTGAGTCGCGCAAATAGCCTTCAACGGTCTCGGCCCATTCCGCCTTGGTGGCACCGGGGACGCGCGCAAAACCGTATCCGGGCAAATCCACGAAGTAGCACAGCCCGCGGCCGATGAGGAAGTAATTCAAGAGCCGTGTTTTTCCGGGCGTGCGCGAGGTCAACGCCAGCCGCTGACGGTTCAAGAGCGAATTGATGAGCGACGACTTGCCGACGTTGCTGCGGCCGGCAAAGGCGATCTCCGGCAGCGGCCGCTTGGGCGCGTGCGTGATGTCCGGACAGGAAAGAACAAACTCGGCTTCGGGGATTTTGAATGCGGGCACGGTCTTGTCCCGATTCCGGCCGGGTTACGACCAACACCCAGGAGGGTGTTGGCTAGTGACCGGCTCGGCGGAGAGAGATTTCAGGAAGGACGAGGCGCGACCCGGCGCGATGTGCGTCGGCTCGTCGCAGCTTTGGCGGATGGCTCGCGGAAGATGTCGTTCCAGACCTCTTCGATACTCTCCACGAATACCGCGTCGACGCCTTCACGCAACTGCGCGTCGAGATCAAACCAGTCGGGCCGGTTGGCGGCGGGAATATACAGTTTGCAGATGCCCGCGCGGCGCGCCGCCATCAGTTTCTCCGCCAGACCGCCGACCGGCAGAACGTGCCCGCGCAACGTGATCTCTCCGGTCATGGCCAGATCCGCCGGCACGGGTTTGCCCACCACCGCCGAGAGCAGCGCGGTGGCCAGCGTGATTCCCGCCGAAGGTCCGTCCTTGGGCGTGGCCGCTTCGGGAATGTGAATGTGAACGTCCTTATCCTTGAGAAAGGTCTCGGAAACACCCCACGGTTTTCCGCGCGAGCGCAGAAACGACACCGCCGCTTGCGCCGATTCTTTCATGACCTCACCTAACCGTCCGGTGAGCAGCAAATTGCCCTTGCCCTTCATGATGGTGGCCTGAATGTTGAGGATTTCTCCTCCCATCGAGGTCCACGCCAATCCGACGGCGCTGCCCACGCGATCACCCTGCTCGATGACGTTCTCCTTATAGGGCGGCACGCCGAGGTACTCTTCCAGCGACTCCGGCTCCAGCAGCACCTTTCGATCCGGATGACCGAGATTGCGACGCGCCACTTTGCGGCAGATGCGGGCCAGGCTGCGTTCCAGTTCGCGCACGCCCGACTCGCGGGTGTAAACGTCAATGATGCTGTAGAGGGAACGTTCGGTCAGCTCGAGTTCCGCCTGAGCGAGGCCGTTCTCGCGAATCTGCCGCGGCAAGAGGAAGCGCTTGGCGATCTCCAGCTTCTCCTGCTGCAAATAGCCGTGAAGCTCGATCACTTCCATGCGGTCCTGCAGCGGCAGAGGAATGTCGTGACGGATGTTGGCGGTGGTGATGAACAGCACCTGCGAAAGATCGAAATCCACTTCGAGATAATGGTCGGAGAAGAAGGCGTTCTGGTCGGGATCGAGCACTTCCAACAGGGCGGCCGCGGGATCGCCGCGGAAATCGGCGGCCATCTTGTCCACTTCATCGAGCAGGAACACCGGATTCATGGAGGCGGCGCGCTTCATGGACTGAATGATGCGTCCCGGCAGCGAGCCGATGTAGGTGCGGCGGTGGCCGCGAATCTCCGCCTCGTCGCGCACCCCGCCCAGACTCAAGCGCACGAAGTTGCGGCCCATGGCGCGCGCAATGGAACGCGCCAGCGAGGTCTTGCCCACTCCCGGCGGACCCACGAGGCAGAGGATCGGCCCCTTGATTTTCGCCACTCGCGCCAGCACCTCCAGATGCTCCACAATGCGCTCCTTCGGCTTTTTCAGGCCGAAGTGATCCTCTTCGAGAATCTTCTCGGCGCCCGCCAGATCGAGATTGTCCTTGGTGTGGACCGACCAGGGCATGGCGCACAGCCAGTCCAAGTAATTCTTGATGACCGAAGCCTCGGGCGAGAGCATGGGCATGCCCTTGAGCTTCTCCAGCTCTTCTTCGGCGCGTTCGCGAACGGCCTTGGGCATCTTCGACTTGCGGATTCGCTTCTTGTAGGCGATGATGTCGGCGAATTCTTCCTCGGTCTCGTCCCCCAATTCCTTCTTGATGACGCGCAGCTGCTCCTGCAGGTAGAAAATGCGCTGGGAATGGCTGATCTTCTCGCGCACCTGACCTTCCACCTGACGCTCGATCTTGAGGATTTCGATTTCCTCTTCGAGCGTGCGGTTGATAATCCGGAACTGCTCTAACAGGCTGGCCTGTTCGAGCGCGTCCTGTTTCTTGGCCAGAGGCAGCGGCAGATGGGCCAGCATGAAATCGGACACGCGCTCGGGATCGGAGAGATTGGAAAGTGTGATCAGCACTTCGTCCGGCAACTGACGATTGAGGCTGACGAACTCGCGGAAACGGCGCAGCGCGATCTTCATCTGGGCGCGCGTTTCCAGAATGCCGCCGTCGGTGATGATGAGCGGCCGCACGCGCGCGTCCAGAGAGTTGTCGAGCGGCAGAAAGTCGAGCACCTCCGCCCGGTGCTGCCCTTCCACCAGCACCTTGACCAGACCATTGGGGAGCTTGAGGGTCTGCAGCACACTGGCCACCACTCCCACCGGATAGAGGTCGGCCGGAACCGGGTCTTCCTCATTGGGATCGCGCTGGGCCAGCAGCAGCAGCTTGTGCTCGGCCAGCATGGCGCGCTCGACCGCCGCCAGCGTCCCCGGCCGCCCGATGAGCAGCGGGAAGATCATGGAAGGAAAGATCACCACGTCCCGCAGCGGCAGAACGGGATAGCTGGAGAATTCGCTTAGAGACTGAGTGCTGGCCATGAAGAGTACGAAGGATTGGTGAACGTTTGATTCGTCAGCGGAAGCAATATACGAAATTCCGGCGCTCCTTGCCAGACGGCGGGCGGGTCACGTGCGCCGGGCCGCCAAACAGAAACGGGCGGACGCAGCGTCCGCCCGCGCGGCTAAATCTCCCGTCTCATCCGTTTGACGGGAATGCTCGTCTGCTCACGATATTTCTGCACCGTGCGCCGGGCGATGGGGAAACCTTCCTTGGCCAGCTTCTCGGCGATGGTCTGGTCGGATAACGGATCCGCCTTGTTTTCCGCGTCAATGATTTCTTTCATTCGCGACTTAATGACCTTGGTGGAGACCTCTTCGCCCTCGCTGGTCTCCATGCGTTCGGAGAAGAAATACTTGAGTTCAAAGACGCCCCATTCGGTCTGCACGTACTTGCCCGAGGTCACGCGCGAGATGGTGGAAATGTCCATGCCGATGTCTTCGGCGATATCTTGCAGGATCATCGGTTTCAAGTAATCCTTGCCGTGATGAAAAAAAGCCTCCTGCCGCTTGACGATGGCGCGCATGGTGCGCAGAATGGTCGTCTGCCGCTGGTGAATGGCGTTGATGAACCAGCGCGCGCTCTCTAACTTGCGCGTCACCCACGCCTTGGCGTCCTTGTCGGTGCTGCCCGAGAGGAACATCTCCTTGTAGGTGGTGTTCACGTGGAAGCTGGGCACTTTGCCGTCATTGAGATAGACCACGAACTCGCCGTCTTCACCCACCCGCTGCACCACCAGATCGGGAACGATGTAGTTTTGCTTTTCGTCGAAGTAGCCTTCGCCCGGTTTGGGGTTGAGTTTGCGGACTTCGTCGAACGCCGCTTTGACCTCATCGAGGCTGACGTTCAACTTGCGGGCCACCATTTCGAAGCGCTTGTTCAGGAAATCGTCATAGATTTCGGTCAGCATGCGAATCGCCAGTTGGACCTTCTCCTGATGCTCGCGCCCACGAAGCTGGATAAGCAGGCACTCCTGCCGGTTGCGGGCGGCGATGCCCGCCGGATCCAGAGACTGCACCACCCGCAGCACGCGCTCGGCGAGAGGCACACTCACGTTCAGCTCGCGCGCCACCTCTTCAATCGGATAGCTGAGGAACCCGTCCTTGTCTACGGAACCGATGATGTGCTGACCGACGCGGAATTCCTCCTCGGTCAGACGCTGCAGACCAAGTTGCGCTTCGACATGCTCGGCCAGAGTGGGAACGGACGGCCGCGGGGCCTCGGCCAGCTCCTCGGGAATGTAGCGGTTGGCCTTGAAAACGTAGGATTCCTCGTCGTCGAGAAAGCCCTCCCAGTCCACGCCCTCTTCCACTTTGGCGGCGGACGGTTTTTCGTCGGCCTTTTCCTCTGAGGCGGCTTCCTCGGAAGAGCTTTCGAATGCGGCGGCGGGCGACTCGGTCTCGATTTGGGCCGGTTCCATGTCCACGATGGCCTCGTCCTCGGGAAGCTCATCAAGGAAAGGATTCTCCTGCAATTCCACGCGCACGCGCAGCTCCAGAGCCAGCAGCGGAAGCTGAATAAGCTCGCTGCGCAGGATCTGCTGGGGCTGGAGGTACTGCTCGAGTTTTTGTCTTAGTTCTTGACGAAGCTGATGCATAAGCCTTCGTTGCCTTGCGGGCCGCAGCCCGGCAAAGGAAAGATAGGTGCTGACGGGTTCAAAATCAAGTCCGTCCGAGGCCATTTGCAGGTTGCCGCTCCGCAACGTCCCGTCGGGTGCTGCGGGGCGCGGACGCCGGCGCGTGACTCTTGGCGAGAGACTGCGCGGCGGGTGTATCTCAACTTCTTATCGGCCGGTTCGGCGCGCGACTGTGATCTTGGCTGCGGATCGCGCTGCTAAGGAGAGTTGAGGGGTTGCTACCGGTCCAGCTTGAAGGACTCTCCAAGATAAATGCGCCGTGCCTCCTCGTCGTTGGCCAGAAACTCGGCTGAACCCTCCTTGAGCAGGCGGCCGCTGTGAATGAGATAGGAGCGGTCGGTGATGGCCAGCGTTTCGTGCACGTTGTGATCGGTGATGAGCACGCCGATGCCGCGCTGCTTCAAGCTGATCACGATCTGCTGAATGTCGTTGACGGCGATGGGATCAATGCCGGCAAAAGGCTCGTCGAGCAGCATGAACTTGGGCCGCGTGACCAGCGAACGGGCGATCTCCACCCGCCGCCGCTCGCCGCCGGAAAGCTGATAGCCGCGATTGCGGCGCACGCGGGCCAGATTGAATTCCTCGAGGAGCTGATCCATGCGTTCGCGGCGCGCGCTGCGGCTGAGGGGCATCATCTCGAGCACGCACAGCAGGTTTTGTTCCACCGTCAGTTTGCGGAAGACGGACGGCTCTTGAGACAAATAGCCGATACCAAGCCGCGCCCGCCGGTACATGGGGAGGCCGGTGATGATGCGCTGGTCAACGGCCACTCGTCCGCTGTTGGGCTTAACCATCCCCGTGACCATGTAGAAGGTGGTGGTCTTTCCGGCGCCGTTGGGGCCGAGAAGGCCCACGATTTCGCTGGTGGTGACGCGAATGCTCACGTCGTCCACCACCTTGCGGCGGCCGTAGTACTTCACCAGATTCTCGCCGCGCAGCTCGTGCGAGGTTGCGTGGGTCTCGCCGCTCATGCCGCCGCCTTGCGCCGCCGGCGCCCGTAGAGATACGTGCCGATCACCAGTCCCCAGGCCACGAAGTGCGAGAGGGTGGCCACCATCACTCCGCGCTGTTCGTACTTGCCCTGATAACGGAACTCGATGGTATGCTGGCCGGGCCGCACATAGAGGCCGCGCACGAAGCCGTTCACTTGATAGATCGGCGTGGACGAACCGTTGTCCAGCGCTTCCCAGCCCGGCGGGTAATGCGCATCCGATAGAACGAGCAGCGCCGCCTGCGCGACCCTCGCCGAGATACGCACCACATGCGGCCGGTATTCGGTGATCTTGACCTCGCGCCGGGCGTCGTAGGCCACGGGCCCGGGCAGCGGGCGGTCCACCACCGCCATGTAATCGAACAGAAACGACGGCTCCTGCATCTTGCGCAGCGCGGCCGCCCGGTCGGGGATGACCAACACGGAATCCGCAAAGTACACGCGGTCGAGCGCGCGCGGATTACGGTAGAGGAAGAGTTTCGCCTGCGGATCCTGCGTCACCGGCTCGAAGCCCAGATTGGGGGGAAGCTGGCCCTCGGCCACAAAGTACTTGCAGTTCAGGGCCGACAGCAGCGGAATGTTCAGCGGAACGCGCGCATCGGAACTCTTGGAAAACAGATTGTCCACCAGATCCTGATAGCTGCGCATTTTGGCGGCATGATACCCGCCCAAAGACGGCACGCGCCACGCCGCCCAGCGGTTGTCCTGCATCAGTCGGCCGAGCGGAAAAACCCGGAAGTAGCTGGAGTCTTGCCGCAGGGTCTCGACGATGCGGTTGGGGCGCAGCGTTTCGGTAACGGTCGAGGCCGGCTGCGGCTCGAAAAACTGCGTGGAGAATCGCCAGATATCCACCAGCGTAATGACCAGAACGGTTGCCAATAAAGCTGTGGTCTTGATCCTGCCGGTCAGCTTGAGCCAAAGCGCGCCGAAGGCCAAGCTCAAGAACAAAAGCGAGAGCAGCAGATCCGTTCTCAGCATGCCGAAACGGATCTTGGTGAGTTGCGCCAGCTGCTGCGGGTTGTACTGCTGCGCTTCTCCGGTCTTGGTGAACGAGCCGAACAAGCCGCTGAAGGCCTCGCCCGCCACCAGAAAAATGAGCAGCAGCGCGACGCACACCACCGCCCCCCGCAGGAAAACTTTGCGCCATTTCGCGTTGTTCTCGAGCGTGAGGACAAAGCGCAACCCGTAGGCCGCGAACACGATTCCCGCCAGCATCACTAACAGCAGAATCAGCGACGGCGTGCGGAACTTGCTGAAGAAAGGCAGGAAGTTGAAAAAGAACGCGTAGAAGGACTGAAAGTGCGAGCCGAATGAAAGCAGAATCGAGAACACCGACACCGCCGTCAGTCCCCAGAACAGCCGGTCCTTCTTGCCGAAGAAAGCCAGCACGGCGAAAAGAAGCGGCACCACGCCGAAGTAAATGCTCGATGAGGTGAAGGGCATGGAGCCCCAATAGTAGGGCGACTTCAGACCGAACCACGAGGGAACGATGAAGGTGATGAGCTCGCGTGGGGCCATAGACCACATGGTGGCATCGGTCAGCGAATAACCCGAAGACGTTCCGGCGGCGGCGATGGCCGGCGCCATGCCGCGGATCGAGTAGCCCAGATACTTGAGCAGTGGAATGTACCATACCGCGCCCGCGCCGAAACCCAAAACCGTGGCGATGATCAGGTAGAGCGCGGGAAGAAGCGCTTTGACCGTGACTTTCTGCCGCAGTTCGAAGACCAGCCACACCGCGTATAGAAGGCCCATCAGCACGAAGCTGTAGAAGATGATTTGCGTGTGGCCGCCCACGCCGATCTGCCAGCCCAGGGCCAGCGCCAGAATCGCCATATCGAACAGCCGCCGTTTCTCCAGCACGTTCCACGTGGCCAGAATCAGCAGCGGCATATAAATGAACGTGAGCATCTTGCCGCCGTGGGCCGCCGTGGCCAGCGAGATCAGGTACGGGTTCAGAGCCATGATGAGGCCCCCCAAGAGACCGATCCACACGTTGAACCCGAGGCGGCGCAGCAGAAGATAGGTGAGCAATCCGCCATAGAGAAAAATGGCCAGATACCAGCGCGCGCTGTCGGACGGAGGATTCGGACCCGCTAAGAACAGACCACGGACGGTCACTAAGTCGGCCCAGTAGCGCGGCGAGAGATAGCGATTGGCCAGCGCGTAGGGCATGCCCATGTACTCGTAGTTGGAATAGGCGCCCGCCGCCAAGGATGGAAAGCCGCCGAAGAGGTACGGACACCACATCGGATACGAACCGTTCTGGGCTTCCTCCACCGCGAAGGTGTTCATGGAAGCCGCCGCTTCGGTGTCGTCGCCGCGCGAGAACGCCTTGCCCCGCAAGGCGATCTCGTTGAACATGATGAAGACGGCCAGAAAGATCGCCGCGCAGGCGAGCAGGTCCGCCACCCACGGCTTCATGGCGGCCCGGGGCGGCGTCGGAGCGGCAGGCGGTTTCTTTCCGTGCTGCGGCTTCTGGATTTTCTTTGCGGTCACGCGAATTCCTCGCGGAGGTTATCGCTTCTCAGGTGTGTCGTCGTTGGGTTGAATCAGCCTCTCAGGCGTGTAGGTGCCTTCGGTGCCGCCTTCCACGCGAATGCGGGCAATCTTGCGGTTCTCGAACATCACGTGCAGGCGGTCGCCGGAGGTGACGTTCAGGCCGCGCTTCTTCTTCTGCTCGCGCACATAGTAGCTGGCGGTGGCCGTGCCCTCCACGTCCACGCGTTCGACTAATCCGTCGGCCACATGGAGCGTTATGGTCTTGCCTTCCATCCGGTTGCGAGGCTCGGCAAAGCCGCTGTCGGCGGGACTGGTGGCCAGCGCATGGCCGGATACCTCCACGCGCGAAAGTTTCTCGTTTTTTTCGAAAAACAGGCGGATGGTGTCGCCGCTGGCCCGGTCCTGACCGCGCACCGCCGTAGGAGAGCCGGTGAGCACGCCGGTGCGCAGTTCGGTGAAGTAGTCGAGAGTCGCGCCCGTGGCCGTCAGGCTGTCGCGGTCAATGCGCACGTTATTCACCACGCGCACCCGCTTCTCTTCGCCGAAATATTCCACGGTGTCTCCGTGGACTTCGGTGAGGAGATTGAAGGATGAATCGCGCTCGGTCATCACCGGATTGCCGGTCACGCGGCCGTAGCGTCGTTCGTGATCCACGAATCCCTGCTGACCGGCCAGCATCACCCGTTTTTTCTCTTCGCGGATGCGCACGTTCTCATAGAGATGGCCCTGCCGAAACCTCTCGAAGTAGCGGGCGCGGTTGCAGGTCACCGACAGCGTGTCGTGCTGAAAGAGGCTGACCCGCGACGTGGCTTCGAGTTCCTCGGTGAACTCGTTGTAACGGATTTCGTCGGCGTAGAGGATGCGGCTGGGGTCCTTGAAGACGACGTTGACGCGGAAGATAACGACGCCCGAATCCGGATAGTAGACCGCCTCCTGGCAGTCCACCGTGAGCGTGTCCTTGGTCATGCGCACGTTGCCCTTCAGCTCCTGCCGGCGCACACCGTTTTCTTCCGACGACACGAACGAATTGGCGCGCTCGAGATTGAGCGCCGCACGTTCCTGAGCGCACACGGTGCCTGCGATGAGCAGCAGCAGAATCCCCAGCCGCCGCATCATTCGCCGCTCCCCGAGTCGGCCGCGGCCGTGCTGTCCGCGCGCCGCCGCTCGAATTCCCGGAAGGTCTTGCCGTAGGGCTGTTCGATGCGCCAGTTGCGCAAGTACTCGTCCGACTCGAAGCGGATGCCGTAAAGGGTGTCGGTGGGCGTGCTGAGTTTCACCGCCACATCGGAACGGATTCGCCGCGTGCGGTTGTCCCAGCGCAGTTCCGTGGTCTCCAACATCTGGCCGCTGTCGGAGCGGGCGATGACGCGGCCCATCGCCACCATATCCTTGCGGGTTTCGTCGGTGCGGCCCGAGTCCGCCCACAGCTTTGAGGTGTGACGGCCTTCGGTATTGAAAAAGTCCATGATGACGCCGCTGTCGAGCAGCACCACCGATTGCTTCTCGAATTTGCGGATGCGTCCCGCCTGCAGCACCGCGTTCAGCCGGTCATCCTGATAAAAGGTGATGGTCGAGCCGTACAGTTCCTGCTGCGGCCAGTTGGTCTTGTCGGTGGCGGCGGGCGAAGACGATTCAATGCGAGTGCAGCCGGCCAGCGCGCTGCCGATGAGCATTCCCAGAAGCGCAGCCCGCCGCATCATCGTCCGATGCCCGATTTAAGCAGGTCGTGAAGATGCACGATTCCCAACAGCTTGCCGCCGCCGTCCACCACCGGCAGCACCAGAATGTTGTGAGACTCCATGAGATTGATGGCGCGCGTCACCAGCGCCGTGGGCTCGATGGTCTTGGGCGCGCGAATGGCCACTTGAAGAGCCGTGGTGGCGGTGAAATCCACTCCGCGCTCAAAAGCGCGGCGCAGATCGCCGTCGGTGAAGATGCCTTGCAGCGCTCCGTCCGCGCCCAGCACGCAGGTGGCTCCCAACCGCTTGCGCGTCATTTCCATGATGACTTCGCGCATGGACGCCGCCGGTCCCACCGCGGGAACCGCCGCGCCGGTGTGCATGATTTCTTCCACCCGCAGGGTCAGCCTTCTGCCCAGCACGCCGCCGGGGTGAAGAAAGGCGAAGTCCTCGGGCCGGAACCGTTTTTCGGTGAGCAGAGCCACCGCCAGAGCGTCTCCCATCGCCAGCGTGGCCGTAGTGGAGGCGGTGGGCGCCAAATCGAGCGGGCAGCCTTCCTCCACCACCGAGACATCGAGACAGACGTCGCATTTCTCGCCGATGGCGCTGCGCGGATTGCCGAGCAGCCCGATGACAGGAATGTCGAGCAGCTTAAAGTAGGGGATGAGGTTGCAAATTTCCGCCGTCTCGCCGCTCTTGGAGATCACAATCACACCGTCCTGCCGGGTGACCATGCCCAAATCCCCGTGGGCCGCCTCGGTGGGGTGGAGAAACGCGGACGGCGTGCCGGTGCTGGCCAGTGTCGCCGAAATCTTGCGGCCGACATGCCCGGACTTTCCCATGCCGGTGAGAATCACGCGGCCCTTGACGGCGACGAGAATGTCCAGAGCTTGGGAGAAGGAGTCGTCCACCCGCTCTTCGAGCACCTTCACCGAGGCCGCCTCGATTTGCAGCAGCCGGCGGGCCACGGCCAGACTCTCGGCGCGTGAACTGTTAGATGTTCCCACGGATCACGTCCTCCATGGCGCTCTCCCAGTGGCCGGCGGCCATTAGCCAAAGCTCGATGAACTGCCGCACCGCGCCGTTTCCTCCGGGATGATCGAGCGCCAAATCCACCCGCTTCAAGACCTCAGGATGAGCGTCCGACGGCGCGGCCGACACGCCCACGCGCTTCAGCACCGGCAAATCCACTATGTCGTCGCCGATGTAGGCGATTTCCTCGGCCGCGATTCCCCGCCGCGCCATGATCTCTTCGAGCACGGGCAACTTGCGCGGTTGGGCGGTGTGCACCTCGTCCATGCCGAGGTCGCGGCAGCGTAATTCGGTGGCAGGCGAAGGCCGTCCCGAAATCACTCCCGTCAGCAGCCCGAATTTTCTCACCCACCACACAGCCAGCCCATCGCGCGTCGAGAAGCGCTTGGTTTCAACACCGTGGTCGTCGAGATAGATAAGCCCGTTTGTCAACACGCCGTCAACATCGAGGAGAAGCAACCGCACGCGCCGCAGCCGTTCGCGCAGGTCTTCAGGCAGGTCTTGCAGAGTTTTCAAGGAGAAGGGTAAGTCTGGCCGCGCCTTAAGGGCCGACGCGAGGGTATGGTTTTTGCTTGTGAATCTTCAAGATAAGCCTTTGTGCCTGCAATGTCAAGAGGTACGGCATCTGTCATGCCACCCGCCGGAGCCGATTTAACATGCTATAACAAAATGTGTTACCGGCACGGGGGTTCTTTTCGACACGCAACAAAGTCCCTTGCCATGCTCTGCCGCACAATCAGAGGAAACATGCGCCGCTGTGGCTCCACTCAGCCGTCTGGCCCGGTGTGCGTGCAGCGGCCAGAGACACCGGTCAAAGTCAAGTCCTCACTTGATTTTGTGTTGCCCGAATCTTAACTTACCAAATCGAGCAAACCGTTCACGCCACAGCCGTTGTGAGCCAACCCCCGAATAGAACATGGTCGCCGTCGCTGCTCATGGAGTGGGCCAAGTCAGGCTCCACCGGAGGCAGGTTCAATCTCGCGCGCAGCGGCATTCCGCCGATTCTGAGCCTCGATGAACTGCCGGGCGGGCCGTTCCAGCCGGATTTGTGGGGACACAACGAGTGGGGACATCCCAAGCTACGCGAAACCATAGCCCGAATGTACGGGACAAAGCATGAGCATGTGCTCATCGCGCAAGGCACCAGTCAGTGCAATTTTCTCATGGCCGGAGCGGTCTTGGCGGAGGGGGGAACGGCGGTGGTGGAGACTCCGGTTTACGACCCGATTCTGCGGGCGGTGGAAGTGTGGGCCGATGAGGTCGTGCGTCTGCCGCGCCGCAAGGAGAACGGCTATCAGCCGGACCCCGACGAACTGCGCGAGCGGCTCGACGAGCACACGCGGCTCATTGTGCTGACGAATCTGCACAACCCGACGCAAACCGCTCTCGAACCGGCGCGGCTGGCGGCGATTGTGCAAAGCACAGCCGAGGTGGGGGCGCTGGTCATGGTGGACGAAGTTTTTCTGCCCATGTTTGCACCGGACTATCGCGGACATGCCTTCGCCTTCGGAGCCATCTCCGCCAGCAGCCTCGGCAAGTGCTGGGGACTCGATGCGCTGCGCGTGGGTTGGGCTGTGGGGCCGGCGGAAGTCGTTCATCGCGCGTACCGCTTGAACAATCTTCTCGGGGTGAATCAGCCCTACATGACTGAAGACCTCGCCTGCCGCCTGTTGAACTCACCCGAGGCGGTCAGCTTCATGGAGAAGCGTCGCGCGCAGGCCGTGCAGGGGCGTGCGCTGTTCGACAAGTTCTTGACGAGCACGCCCGAAGTCGCGTGCGTGCCGCCGCCGGCGGGGATTTGTGCGCTGCTGGAGCTTCCCGCCGGAACTGACGATCAGATTCTCGCCGACGAGCTTCTGAAGCAGGAGGACACGGTCGTATTCCCCGGTCACTTCTTCGAGTGTCCGGGCTGCATCCGTGTCAGCTTCGGCGGACCCGCGGCGCAAGTGGAAGAAGGGTTGAACCGCTTGAGCCGCTTTGTGCGGAGCCGAGTTTGAGCAAGCACGCACCATTGTTTGTGTCAGGGGTGGGTCGCTGGGACGAAGAAATGACCCCCCTTTTGTCCCCCCGTGAACGGGGGGAGGCTCGATCCCTTCCTCCACTGTGTGGGGGAAGTTGGAAGGGGGAGTTCTTCAAACGCAGCACCACAGACCGAACTCCCCCCTTTGTCCCCCCACGAAGTGGGGGGAGAGCGAAAATCCCACTTACTCGCGGGGGGGTAGCAGGGGTAGTCTGTCGCCGCCTTCTCCTGTGCAGTTGGCTGACGATTCTGCTGCTCTCAATCTCGACCTTGCAAGCCGCACCAAGCAGTCTCTGTGAACGGGCTTCGCGCGAGTTGATCGTCAAGTGGCGCTCCTTGCCCACGCATCTCGATGCGAGCGATCTCTTGGGAGACGCCGCCGTTCATGTGGAATCCGTTCGCCGCGCGCTGCCCGAAACCGGACGCACCGCCGCCGGGCTCGAACGCATTACGGTCATCACGACTGCAAGCGCGGAAGACGTGACGCGGCTGCTGGCTTCGTTGCGCGCTGATCCGCGGGTGGAATACGTCGAGCCCCGCGCCATGCGCTGGACCGACGGAGCTCCGGCCGGCCGGCGCGAGCGGGAGTCCCTCGACGGAACGCCCGATGATCCGTTCTACGCTCATCAATGGGGGCTGCCCGCCATTGAGGCCGAAGCCGCCTGGAACATTACGCGCGGTGATCCGTCGGTGATTATTGCCGTAGTGGACATGGGCGTGGACTTTACTCACCCGGAACTGGCGCCCGCGCAATGGCGAAATGACGCGGAAGTTTATGGCCTTGCGGGCGTGGACGATGACGGCAACGGTTTTGTGGATGACACTTGCGGCTACGACTTCGTGGATCTGGACGGGGATCCCTCTCCCGCACCGCTCGAACCGGCGCAATCCCACGGCACGCACGTGGCCGGCATCGCGGCGGCGGCCCGCAACAACGGGCAAGGCATCGCCGGACTCGCTCCCGATTGCCGCATCATGGGGGTGCGCGCGGGTCAAAGCGGCAACATTGCCTACGCCTTCGAAGGCGTGTACTACGCCAGCCGCAGCGGCGCGCGCGTCATCAATTGCTCGTGGGGCGGCGAGGCGGAGTCCGCCTATGAGCGGGACATCGTGCGCGATGCCTTCGACCACGGCGCGGTAGTGGTTGCCTCGGCCGGCAACCAGAATAGCACCTTTCCGCACTATCCGGCCGGCATCGAAGGCGTGCTGAGCGTGGCGGCCACCCAGATCGGCGACGTGGCCGCTCCCTTCACCAACTATGGCCCGTGGGTCAAGGTCTCGGCCCCCGGCGTGCAGATGTTGTCGTGCGTGATTCTGGCCGGCGGCCTCCACGGCTACGACAATTGGCAGGGCACCAGCATGTCGGCCCCGCTGGTGGCGGCGGAATGCGCGCTGGTGGCCAGCCGCTGGCCGCAGATGAGCAGCCGCGGCATCATGGCTCGTGTGGTCTCTTCCTCGGACGGGATAGATGCGATCAATCCCTCGCGCGCCGGCGGTTTGGGTTTGGGACGGATCAATACGTGGCGCGCGCTCACCGACTCGGTGGCCGGTGTGCGTCTCACCGCCGTGGAATACGAGGAAGTCAGCGGCAACGGAGACGGCCGCGTGCGCGGCGGCGAGTCGGCACTACTGCGCTTTGCCATTCACAACGATCTGGCCGATGCGGGCGAAGTGGCGGGCTACATTTCTCTCGCCGACGACAGCGCCGGCATCACCATGCCGGTGACTCTGTTCGGGCCGGTGGGTGTGGGCGGTCCCTTCTGGAGCATGACTCCGGTGACGGTCTCGCTGGATGCCGACGTCGCGCGCGGTCACTTCGTGCGGCTGATCATGGATTTCACCGGGGCCTACGGCCGACTTATCGGTCGCGCCACGACACTGGTGCACTTGGATTCCTCGTGGGTGAATGCGGACAACGGCCGCGTGACTTTGGGATTCTCCGACAACGGATGTCTCGGCTACAACGACTACCCGCGAAATACCTATCTCGGCGCGGGATTCCGCTTGTCCGAGCGTACCAACGCTCTCTATCATGGCAGCTTCGTGCTGGCGGTGGATGGAGTGGTGGTGGACAACGCCTATGGCGACGAATCCGCCTCGCGCATGGACTGGGTGGTTGTTCCCGACAGCGTGGCGCATCTCGTGACCTCCGCACGTGCTGACGTGGAAGCCCGGACAACGTTTGAGGAAGGCGACGCTCAACTGCTGCTTTTCGCCCGCGTGGATGCGGCAGCATTAGCATGGAGCGGCGAAGGCGAAAACCGTTTCGTGATCCTCGAATACCGTGTGAAGAACCGCTCGGTGAATGCCTGGAGCGCGACGTATGCGGGTCTGATTCTCGACTGGGACCTGGCCGCGGCGGAAGCCAACGTGGCCGCCTACGATTCGATTTCGGGAACGGCCTATGTGCGGCAGACGGTTCCCGGTCATCCGCTGGGGGGCGCCATCGCCTTGACGGACGCGTGGAGTTCGTTCTACACGGCGGATAACGAGACGGAGATCCATACTCCGGCGTGGAGTGACGAGCGGAAATGGCAAATCTTGCGCGGTGGATTTGCCGTGCCGCCTACGGTGCCCAGAGACGTCACCGTGATGAGCGGTATCGGGCCGACGCGGCTTGAAGGAGGGGAAGAGCGAACCGTAGCCTTTGCGCTGGTGGAGGGCAACGACCTCGCCGATTTGCGGGTGCAGGTCGCGGCGGCGCGTGCGCATTATGCGGGCCGGAGAATGCTTCCGTCACCACCGGCGGAGCGGGGCGCAATCGTCGCGCTCGTGCCCAATCCTTTGCCTCGCGGCGAGACGCTGAGGCTGATCCTGCCGCAGGAAGCGCGCGCCAGCGTGCGTCTCTACAATCTGCTCGGCCAGAGCGTGGCCGAGTTCACCGGAGTGACCGCCGGACCGCAGGGCGCGATTCTGGACGTGCGCCGCTTGAACGGAGCCAGCGGTTTGCTGTTCTATCGCATTGAGTTTTCCGGCCTGCGCCGCACCGGCAAAATGCTGATCCTGAAGTGAAGCGCCGCGCCGCCGTATGAAGACGTCCGTCGAACGAGAGTTGAGGCCATGATCCGAAACCTGACACGATTCCGAATGGTTGTGACGGCGCTGACGCTTGCGGCCGCAGCCTGCGGCTTCGCGCAGCCGCCTGACATCACCGGCATCGGCCTCTCAGGCTCGCGCACGGCGCTCGACACGCTGGTGATCGAGGGTGATTCGGTACACGTGATCTGCTCGTACGTCGCCGGCCCGGAGTGGACTGTCGAGAACGTCGGCTTTCAGCCCGACTCGCTGGATCAGGTGCGACTCTATTTCTACGATCTGTTCGCGCCTGCCGGTTCGCCGCTGACCGGCGCCACTGTCCCGATCAACGCGCTGGTGGTGGACACGCTGACCAGCCGGCTCACCTTCCAACTACGGCTCAGCGACGTGGTCAACCCGGCCATTCGCTCCCTTCAAATCGAAATGGCGATCTTCGCCCGGGATCGAGAGGGGCTGGAGTTCATCACCAATCCGAGAACCAGTCATGCGGCCGTTGGCAGCTCCACGCCGATCCACCAACCCGTGGATGCGCAGCACTCCACTTACCTTGCCTTTCTCGACGCTCATACCTTTCCGCCGGTTTTGACGGAGCCGGATTCAGGTTCCACCATTCCACGCCGCTTTGATCTCCGTTACAGCCTGCCCGAGCCTGCTTATCCGCGCACGCTGACTCTGACTTTCCGCAACATTGCGGCAGGCGCGTCGGAAGCTGCGCACGTTCTCAGGCTGCGCGACCTGAGCGCGGGAAGCGACAAAGTCTTGCATCTGGACGCCGCGGCGCTGATGGACACCAGCTTGTTCGATTCGCTGGGCGGCTCCCCGCAATTGACGCATCACGGACTCTACCGCATCACGATGTCCTATCAGGACATCTGGCGCAACTCGTTCGCATCGGACACGCTCGACTCGGTCGGGCTGGATAGCCGGGTGGAAGCGCCGCTGCTCTTCGAGCCCCGGCTCGGGTCCTTCACCGACGACTCCACCGTGCGCGTGATCTACCAGCTCGGCGAGCCGCCGGACACGGTCTGGCTGACCTTTGCCGAGGACACGGCCTACAGCGCATTCACGGGACTCGTCCATGATTCTCTGGCTCCGCACATTTTGACCTTGGACCGGTCGCTCTGGCGGCTGGGCGTGGTGAGTTTCTTCTTGGACGGCCGCAATATCGGCAGCAACAGTCCTTATGTGGAATTCAGCAACCGCGGCCCCGACGACCGTTTGGTCTCGCAATGCATCTACCGCGTGACCTTGAGCTGCGGCGACAGCATCGGCAATGAAAATGCGTCGGCCTCGAACGGCGGCTACCTCTGGCCGGTGGACTTCACCACCATCCCACCGCTCCTGCTCGCGCCGCGCAGCGGCATCCGTTTCAATGAAAATCTGCGGGTCGTCTTCGACATCCCCGAAGCGCCTCTGCCGGGCAGCGTCTACGTTTATTTCTTCGCCCTTCCCGAATCCTTGGACCACGGGTCTCCTCACAAGACCTACCTGCGGAACATCACGGCGGGGGTGACCACGCTGGACTTGAACTGCACTCAGCTCAGTTACTCTCCGGCGGTGGACAGCGTGGTGGGAGGCGGCACACCGGAGCAGAACAACACGCTGGTGGACGGCACGCGCTACATCCTGCGGGTGTTCTACCGCGATTCTCTCGGCAACGCCGAAACCTTCTCCAACGGTGCCAACAACATTTTCGACAACCATACCGAGCCGGCCGTTATCAACACGCCGCAAGAAGGAGACACGTTGGGACGGGCCGACGTGCTGATGCTCTACCAATTGCCGGAGCCCGCTCCGCCGACTGCGTTGCTGGCGGTCTTGGAACGCACCGGCGGGGTCGAGGATGCGGGGTCTCCGCACACGCTTTTCCTTTCCGACCGCTTGCCCGGCGCCGACAAGACGATCACTTTGCGGCCGTCCGCTCTGGCTACTTCGACAGGAGTGGACTCCCTTCAGGGCGGCGGAGCGCTCGTTTCGCGGGCGATCTACCGGCTGAGAATTCAGTGCCGCGATACGCTGCTCAACCCGTGGGCCTCCGTCAGCGTCGGCAATCTGGTGTATCCCAGCGGCACGATCATCCGGGCCGACGGCGTGCGCCTCGGTCCGAGCACGCCGGTGCCCTCCGGCACCCGAATTCCGGTCTTTCGAGTCGCGCTGCGCACCGAGGGCGGCGAGAGTCTGTTACTCGGACTGCGGTTGCACGTGGACGGGGCGTTGGTTCCATCCGATCTGGTGGTGGTGCAGACCCGCCTCTGGATCAGCGCGGACAGCGTGCTCGACTCACAGGACTCTCAACTGGATCGTCTGACGACGTGGACCGGCGGCGACATCCCGTTTGACGGCTTCGCCTCGCCCTTGTCGGAAACCGTGACCCATTTCATCGTCAGCTTCGACTTTTCGGCCGCTGCGGATCCCTTGCATCAGTTCAACCTGATGGTGCCCGCGCCGTCGTCCATCAACTGCGGAACCGATCCCGTGCTGGCGGCGGGCTGGCCGCTGGGCGCGCCCGACGTTCCGTTGCCGGTGGAAATCACGAGCTTCATCACCGAACAAGAGGCGGCCTTCGGCGCCCTGCGGTTGCGCTGGATTGCGCAGTCCGAGCGTGACAATGCAGGGTTCATTCTCCTGCGGCGCAGCGAGGACGACACCGTGTTCGTGCCCGCGGCCAGCTACACCTCCGTGCCGGAACTGGTCGGGCGGGGGACCGACCTGACGGCGGCGGAGTACATTTATGTGGACCGCGAACTCGAACCCGGCCGCCGCTACATTTATCGCCTGGCCACGGAGACCATCAACTTCGAGTACACGGAGTACGACTTGGAGGCCGAGGGAATCCCCCGTCTGCCGCCGGCCGATTTCATCTTGGGCGAGGCCTATCCGAATCCCTTCAATCAGGTGATCACGATACCCTACACCGTTCCCTTCACTGCGCGGGTGGACATCGTGATCTACGATTTGCTCGGCCGTCGGGTGCGAACGCTGGTGCGCGCTCAATATGCTCCGGCGGACCGCACGGCGCAGTGGGACAGCCGCAATGACGGCGGCCTGCCGGTGCCTTCGGGAGTGTACTTCTGCCGCATGGAGGCGGGCGGAAGCTTCGAGAAGACGCGGAAGCTGCTGCTGATTCGCTGAGCGACTTCCGGTTCTTGCGAGAGAATGAAGCCGCCGGGCGGTGCCTTGCCCGGCGGCTTCTAATATTCTCCCCCCGTTCACGGGGGGACAAAGGGGGGTCAGTATGTCCTACGCTCCGGCGCCATCCGGTTCCGGCGGTGCGTGCCACTCGGCCACCACCGGGAACGCATGGGCGATGAGATCGGGAACTGTGTTTTCCGGAAGAACACCCGGGCCGAGCGGATCGCAGCCCGCCGCCCGCAGGCATTCGCGCACGAAATGCCCGCAGTGCATGGCGTCATCGCGGTGAAGCGGGCCGCGGTAGGAAAGGTCGCGCTTGACCATAGCCACCAGCGCGTCGGCCAGCTCTCCCACGCGATAGGTGTACCCCGCGCGGAGAATCTGCCGAACGCCTTCCTCAAACTGGGTCAACTGGTGATCTTGCAGAGCGGGATCGAGCACCACCGCGTGATCCACCGCCGGATGCGACCATTTGTAGATGAGATTCTCCTGCGGTCCGTTGGGTTTGGGACGGAATCCCGGGAGGGGAACGTTGAGATCGCTCTCCGCGATCCACGGCACACCGCTGCGCGGATGCATGAACACGAACACATGCGCCCACGGCGAGGGCTCGCCGTCGGGAGTGACCTGCCGTTCGGCCCAGCCGATGAGCCGCGCCATCACGATGTCAATGTGCACCAGTCCGATGCGGCCAATCGCTGCATGATCGTACCAGAAGGAGAGCAATTCGGGATTGATGCTGCGTCCGTAGACTTTCATATTCTCATTTCCCCCCGTTCCATGGAAAAAAAGGGGGGTCTCTTTGCTGCCACCCCCATCTAACTTCCCCCATCGAACGCACTACTGTCTTAATGTATGTCGAGTAATTCGAGAGCCTTCGGGCATGGTGCGTTTACCTCACTACTTGCGGCGGGCTCTGCCCGCCTCGGTAGAGGGCGGCCGGGAGGCCGCCGGAAGTAAGAAATATGGCAACGGTCTGAGAGATGTTTCGTCCGTGAGACCGTTCACACAACAGTGAGACAGTAGTGCATCGAACGGGGGAAGGACTCGAGTTTCCCCCCCGTTCTATGGGGGGAACAAAAGGGGGGTGGCTTCTCTGCCAATGATTTGACACAAGATACCGTGGAGAACCATGAAAGTCAAGCTTCCTTGACAATCCTCGGTCCCTTCCGTATATTACATTGTTTGAGTCTTATGTCTCGGAAGGACAGACTGTGGCGCACGAAAAGACCGACGTTCTGATCGTCGGCTCGGGCATTGCGGGACTGAGTCTCGCCCTCAAAATTTCCCGCTATGCGGACGTCATTCTCGTCACCAAGAAGGATTCCGCCGAGTCCGCCACCAACTGGGCGCAGGGCGGCATCGCGGCGGTGACGGCGCAGAATGATGAGTTCACGCTGCATGTCGAAGACACGCTGCGCGCCGGCGCCGGACTCTGCCACGAGGACGCCGTCCGTCTGGTGGTCGAGAGCGCGCCCGAGCGCATCCGCGAGCTGATGGACCTCGGTGTGCGTTTTACCCGGCGTGAGGGAGAACTCGCTCTCGGCCGCGAGGGCGGCCACAGCCGGTCGCGCATTCTTCATCACGAAGATCGCACCGGGCAGGAGATCGAGTCCGTGCTCTTGCGCCGCGCCCGCGCCGAAAGCCGCCTGCACCTGTTAGAGCACCACCTGATGGTCGAGCTTTTGGTGGAGCCGCGGCCGCGCGAGGCAGCCCGGAAAAACAAGAGTTCTCGCTGTTTCGGCGCCTACGTTCTGAATGATCTCCGCGCCACCGTTGAGACCATCACCGCCAAGGCTGTGGTTCTGGCCACCGGCGGCTCCGGCATGGTTTATCTGCACACCACGAATCCAGCCATCGCCACCGGTGACGGCGTGGTGGCCGCCTGGCGGGCCGGCGCCTCCGTCGCCAACCTCGAATTCTTCCAGTTTCACCCCACCACGCTCTATGAAGCGGACGGTCGCGACGCGTCGCGGGCCCTCATCACCGAGGCCTTGCGCGGTTACGGCGCGGTCCTGCGCACGCAAAGCGGCGAGCGCTTCATGGAGCAGTACGATGCGCGCGGCGAATTGGCTCCGCGGGACATAGTAGCGCGGGCCATAGACGCCGAACTGAAAAAGCGCGGTGAAGCCTTCGTGGTGCTCGACTGCACGCACCTGCCGGCCGACGGGCTGCGGCGCGAGTTTCCGCACATTGACGAAATCTGCCGGCAGCACGGAGTGGACTTCACCCGCGAGCCGATCCCGGTCGTTCCGGCGGCGCATTATCAGTGCGGAGGAGTGGTGACGGATTTGAAAGCCCGCACGGATGTGTGCGGGCTATTCGCGGTGGGGGAGGTGGCGATGACGGGCGTGCACGGCGCAAACCGGCTGGCCTCCAACTCACTTTTGGAAGCGGTGGTGTTCACGCAGCAGGCGGCGCAGAGCTGCGAAGAGTGGCTGCGGGAAGCCCCGCCGCTTCCCGAAGCGCAAGATTGGTCGGCGGAAGGAACGGTCAATCAGGAAGAATGGGTTCTCGTCGAGCACAATCGCGACGAGATCCGCAAGGTGATGTGGGACTACGTGGGGATCGTGCGGTCTACCTTCCGGCTCGAACGGGCTCAACGGCGCATGACTTTGCTCAAGCGCGAGATCGAGGATTTTTACCGGCGCAGCCGCGTCAATTGCCCGTTAGTGGAGTTGCGCAATCTGGTGGTGCTGGCGGACCTCATCGTGCGCAGCGCAACGGCGCGCCGCGAAAGCCGCGGCCTTCACTTCATGAGCGACTTTCCGGAGCCCGATCACCTCCACCCGCCCCGGGATACGGTGCTGAACCGCTACCGGCCCGTGCCGCCCGACGCGCACTGAGCCAGTCGCCGATGAGCAGGGCGATACCCACGAAGAAGGGTATGAGACCCCACGCGTTGGCGTCATTTTCCCCTTCGATGATTCCCCACACCACCGCCCCCAAACCGATTCCGGCCCAAATCAGTCCTGCCACGAATGGACGTCGCCGCTTCGGGCCTTCGAGATAGTCCGGCGGGACAGGCAGCCCTTTTTCCAGCGCCAACATGCGCTCACGGTGCAGCATTTCCGCCTTGGCGCGCCGGTTGCGAAAGGCGCTGACCACGATCAGCAGCACCACAGCGATGGAGCCGACCACGAAGAACAGGCCGATCAGCATGGCCATAGATGCGGGGTCGGTGCGCTCCATTCCCATTGTAATCTCCTCCCAAGAGGTTCAGTAGAGGCCTCGGTTTGCGTGCAGCGCAAGCGGGCAGCAGGCCGCCCGACCCGCGCTTCTCTCTGTGGGAGTCGGCAAGCCCCTGCAATGTTGCAGCGGCCGTTCAGAGCTTGGTGAAACATAATGCCCAAGATGCGCTCGGATATGAGTGACAAGGTCCCCGGGAAGCGGAGCCCGTTCCATGCGGCCTGACGAGGCACAACTGCTATGGCGACTCTGGAGGGGGGAAGCCAAAGCATTTGAAGAACTTGTGAACCTCTACAAGGACATGGTTCTGAACTTGGCGGTGCGCATGACCGGGAGGGCCGACGGAGCCGAGGACATCGCACAGGAGGTTTTCCTGCGGGTTTGGAAGGCTCTTCCCAAGTTCCGCGGGGAGTGCAAGCTCTCGACATGGATTTACAGAATTACCATAAACTTATGCATTGCTGAAGGGAAGTCCGCCCAAGGCCGGTCCGAATTCGTGCCGCTTGATGAACCGGCGGTCATGGCCCTGCCGCAGTTACGGGTTGAGTCCGATAATGAGTATGCGGAAGAGGTTGTTCTGAAGGAGCGGATGGGGCCGCTGATGGCCCGTATGCCGCAGCACTATCGCACAGCCATCTCGTTGTATTATCTGAAAGACCTTTCCTATCAGGAAATCAGCGAGATCATGGGAGTGCCGATGGGGACCGTGAAGAGCTATCTGTTTCGTGGCAAGGCTTGGCTGCGCGACCGCCTTTTGGGACGCGAGCCGGCCCAGGAGGAGATGTGATGATCCTCGATGATGCGTATCGCAGGCTGCCCGAGTATTTGGACGGCGGCTTGCTTCCGCACGAGCGGGAGGAAATGGAGAAGCTGTTTGGCCAGAGCCCGGTGCTGCGGGAAGCTCTGCGAGTGTCCTTGGCGCTGGAGGCCGCGCTGCGGCAGCAGCCGTGGCTCTCGCCCTCGCGGAATTTTGCCCACGCGGTGGTGAAGCGGGCCGCCGCCGAGCTGCCGCCCGCGGTGACGGCTTGGGATCAAGCCTGGGAGCGGATCCGCGCCGGGTTGTCGGTCTGCGCGCTGGCCTTGATTCTGATCTTTGCCCGCCATCCGTTGGCCGATTTTGGGATGGCTGCTCTCGGTGGCGCGGGGACTTGGGTAGGGAACCTGACCGGGCTTACGATCTTTGCTCTGCATCCAATAGCCGTTTTGGCGCTGGTCGCTCCCGTCGTGGCCGGGGGGTTCGCGGGCTGCGTTCTCAGCGGGCGGTGCCGTCTGTCATCGGATTGACGGATGCGCGTTCAGCCGGGCCGCGCTCCCCGAGGGGAGCGCGGCTCTTTTTTGGGGGCCTGAAGGTGGGGAATGCCTCTCCAATTGCTTATTCTGCGGCCGGATCGAATTCGCGCCGCCAATTTTTTGCGCAAACCGTGCATGGATCGCAGGATTTGCACACCGGTCATTCGGCGGGCGTGATGTTTTTGTTCATGTTAGCAGCGTTTTGGAGGGCAAAAGAGAGGGAACGATTGTTGCCCAATCCAAATTGAATAATGGGGAGAAGTCACTATGTCAGAGGGACTTGGCACTTGAAATTGTGAGTATCTCGTCTTAACTTTTTGCCCGTCAAGTTCATGGAGTTGGGAGGGTGGGTGGACGGTCTTGCGATCCGTTCATCCCAAGGCAAACGCAAAGGAGAGACCATGTTTCGCACGCTTCATCGTAGAAAGAACGAGAAGGGGTTCACCCTGATCGAAATGCTCATCGTGGTGGTGATCGTCGCCATTCTGGCCGCCATCTCGGTGCCGATCTATGTCGAATACGTGAAGACCGCTCGCGCGTCCGACGCCAAGACGACCATCAGCGGGGTCTGGCAGGCCGCGCAGGTGTTCTATCAGGACAAGGGCGAGTGGCCGGCCACCGTGGAAGAGCTGGAGCAGGAGAGCTATCTGCAAATGGCTCAGTCCACCAAGTTGCAGTGGAGCTTCAGCATCGTGGGTGCGCCGCCGGTGACCATTACCGCCGTCTCGACCGAGCAAATGAAGGGTGGCTCCGGCAAGACCGTGACCTACAACATCGAGGACGGCTCGTGGTCCGGCTACGGCATGCCCACTGCCGAGGGTGAAGCGGAGTAGTGTCGGGCGGATGCCGGGGCAGGGACTCGGGCGATCAGGAGTAGAGGACCCGCCGGAAACCAAGAGAGGATGTTACCGTGGCCGAGGTTGCAGCAGCAAGGACGCTGAACATCTACGATCTGCTGAGGTTTGCCGTGGAACAGGAGGCCTCAGACCTGCACCTTTCGACGGGCTCCATTCCCATGATCCGGGTGCACGGCAGCATGCGCAAGCTGGCGCTGCCGCGTTCGGACAACGAGACCATGTTGTCCATCGTGCACATGGTGCTGAACCGCGATCAGGTCGAGCGCTTCGAGGAAATGAAGGAGATTGACTTTTCCGCCAAGCTCGAAGACATCGCGCGCTTCCGTGTCAACGTTTTTCAGCAGATCAACGGCATCGGGGCGGTGTTCCGCACCATTCCGGCGGAGATCAAGTCGTTCGACGAGCTGGGCCTGCCCGAAGCCTTGCGGGAGCTGGCGGGCCGGGATCGCGGACTGGTGCTGCTGACCGGACCCACCGGGTCGGGCAAGACGACCACGCTGGCCACAATGATTGACTGGATCAACGAGTACAAGCAGCTCCACATCATCACCATCGAGGATCCGGTCGAGTTCTTCCATGATTCGAAGAACTGCATGATCAACCAGCGCGAGTTGGGGGCCAATACGCACTCGTTCGCCAACGCTCTGCGCGCGGCTTTGCGCGAGGACCCGGATGTGATCCTGGTGGGCGAAATGCGTGATTTGGAGACCATCTCGCTGGCCTTGACCGCCGCCGAGACAGGTCACTTGGTGTTGGCGACCTTGCACACCTCCAGCGCCGCCAAGACGATTGACCGCGTGATTGACATTTTCCCGGCGGCGCAGAAGACGCAGGTCCGTTCCATGCTGGCCGAATCTCTTGAGGCCGTGGTGGCACAGAAACTGCTGCCCAAGAAAGACGGCAGCGGCCGGGTGGTGGCCTGCGAGGTGATGGTGGCGGCCACCGCCATCCGCAACCTCATTCGTGAGGACAAGATTTACCAGATTCCGTCGGTGATTCAGGCCGGCGGCAAGTCGGGCATGCAGAGTCTCGATCAAGACCTCATGCGGCTTTTGCACAAGGGTCAGATCAGCCGCGAGATCGCCGCGCACGTGGCCGAGAATCCTAAGCTGTTTGAAGTGAATCTCAGTGATTGAGGCGGAGTAACGCGTCCTTTGGGAGGGACAAAATGCTGCGACATCGTCATTGGCAACGCGGTGGCGCCGATCTGGTTTCCGTAGGGGTCGGGCTGACCATGCTCGCCATCGTCTTCGCGGGCACGACCGGGTCTTTCATCTACGGACGTGAGGCTCTGGCGCGCCAAGAACATTTTAAGGTGGTGGCCTACCTCCTGCGCGCCAAAATGGAGGAGGTCCAAGCCGCCATGCAACTGGTCCAGAAGGCCCGCGACAACAACGACCCGCAGAACTTGTTAGGGGAGTGCATCTATCCCCCTATCATGATGGAGAGCAACCAAGGGCGTGAGAAGCAGATCGCGGTGTACATTCACCGCCGGAAGGTTGAGGAAATGCGCCTGCCGGAGACGGGGGACATCGTGGCCTACTACGTGCTGACCATGGACGCAAGCTGGCACGAACGTGACCAGGCGGAGGATCGTCGGAGCAGCCCCGGCAAGCTCGAGACCTTGTCTTTCACCACCGCGTTCGTTCCTGGGAGGTCATGATGAAGCGTTTGTCCACACATCCGCTGCTGGCGAGGCTGACGGCGCAGCGCGGCTTCACCCTCGTTTCCACGATGGTCTCCATGCTCGTCGCCGGTGTCGTCCTCACGGGAGCATGGATCGGCTACACGGATCTGCAGGTCCAGTGGCGCGTGTCCAACGCGGACCGGGTCATGGATCAGTACGCGGCGGCCTCCATGCAGGAACTGACCAACACGCTGTGCTGGGCTTGGGGGGCCAAGCAGATTCAGGGCGGCCCTCGCGACCCGCGCTGGAAGTTCTACCTTGATGACATCGTCGCGGAACGACCCATGAGTGCCTCGCGATGGGACCGGGATTTCCATATCGGGCCGGATCGCATGTTAGACCTCAGCTTCCGTCCGACGGCCGGAATCCTCTTTAACAATGCGACGGCCCCGCTCTGGGCCGCCGGCCGGTTCGACCGCCAGTACCTTTGGGCCGGCCGCGCGGGCGTGCCGCGCGGGGTGCTTAACACCATGGACCGGCGCGACCGCATGACGGTGGAAAGTCTTCTGGTGGAGTTCAACCCGTTCGACGCATATCTCACGACTGGCGGCCAGCCGAACGAGAAGGCGAAACGCTCGATGGTGGTGAAGGTCATGCTGACCATGCACTACACCTACAACGCACCTTACTGGTTCCAGTTGGCAAGCCGGCCGTACGGGACCAGCTACGTTCGCGAACGCCAGTACACGACTCAGATTGCCATGCGCAATTGGGACGTGGAAAACAATGAGTTCCGTGACAAGGTGCTGGGGCAGACTTCCGGCAACGGTTAACGACGGAAATTGATCTCGCAGCGGGCGGGCCACCGCCCGCTGCGAGACTGACGGATAGACGCTCTTTCGGATACCGGTGACGACTCGCGGCTCTGGCGGCGCGAACGCGCCGCGGATCGCCGTTCCCCGAGAAAGCTCACGCTTTCTTTCCCGGCGGGAAAGAGGGCGCGGGCTTTGCGGACGGAAGGCCGACCCGACGGTGGTTTCCCGGCGCAAGGCGCAAGAAGAAGTTCCGTAAGTCATCAAACCGGTGAAGGGAAGGCACGATGGACGGCAGACCCGAACTCCAGCCAGAGCGCGCCGAGCGCGGATTCGTGCTGGTTGCCGTGATGGCATTGATCACCGTGCTGCTGGCGACCAGTGCGGCATACATGCGCTGGTCCACTGACGAGTCGCTGCAGTCGGTGGAAGCGGCGGCGGCCATGCAGGCCTACTACCTTGGTCAGATGGGCATCGTGGAGTGCGGCTTCCAGTGGCTGCGCACCCGGCCGGCGGGTCAGTTGCCGATTGGAGACACCCCCATCCCCGGCCGCCAAGTCCCCGGTTTCGGTTCGTACGGCACGGTCAACATTCGTTATCTGCCCTCGTATCAGGAAGGGAATTTTTGGGCGCTGCAGAGACGCTTCCGGATTTCGGCGGTAGGCACGGTGCGCATACCGGTCTATCGCGAGGGCCGGAACGACTACGAAGATGTGAATCGCTTGGCGGTGCTGTATGTCGAAGTCCGCAACTTCGCGGACTACATGTATCTCTCCGACGAGGAGATGACAAATTTCGGGGACCGCATCAAATTCTGGCACGGTGACACGCTGCAAGGCCGGGTGCACTCCAACAGCGAGATCGCCATCATGGGGGATCCGGTCTTCTGCGAACAAGTCACCACCACCGAGTGCGATTTCTGGCCTGGAATCGGGTACGCTCCGGTGTTTCGCGGGCCCGATCCGCTCTTCCGCACGGCGGAGGTGCTCATTCCGCAAATGGCCGAGCGGCTGCGGCAAGGGGCGGCCGCGACAGGCTATTTCTTCAGTGAGGTGGGGATGACGCATCGCGCGGTTTTCAATGGAGCCACGGTCACCTTTTACAAATGGCCGACCGGTGCGCCCTTCGACTCCACCATCACCTGGTCCTTTGGGCTGGTTCCCAACATGTGTGTCTTTGTGGACGGTCCTCTGGAACTCAAGGGGATAGTGACCGGCCAAGTGACCATCGGCAGCGCCGGCACCATGCGGCTGCTCGATGACATCAAGTATTCAGGGAACCTCCGTGACGGGTGGTACATTCCAGACGGCGAACTCGGATCGAATCACAATATTTTGGGCCTCGTGTCCGAGTCTGAGATAAAGATCGCCAACACGCCGCAGAACGGTCGCGAGAATTCGGCGGGACTGGGCAACAGCCAAACCAACCCGAACCTGACGAACATCGTGATCACGGCGGCGGTGGTGGCTCTGGGGGAAAGCTTCACCTTTGAAAACCAGAACGATCCCGACAGCGGGTACGTGTTTGACGGATCGCCCGACGACCGGGGCCAAATTTTTCTTTTCGGCTCGGTGACGCAGATGCGGCGCGGCTATGTCCACCGCACCACTAAGGGTTCCACCGGCTACTTGAAGCAGTACAAGTATGACAAGCGACTGCTGCAGAAGCGGCCGCCCTGTTTCTTTGACGTGACCGACGAGCACGGGTACGCCTTGTTCAACGTGGTGCAGTGGGGACGGGGGGACCCGAGGGAGTATGAGCTGCAGTTCCCGCTGGAAGTGCGCGATAAAAACATCGTTCGCTACAATTGATCGGGGGTGCGCGCCGGAAGGGTCGGGCGCGACATCCTTGAGGCTTATGCCGCGGGAGGGTCTTGGCATGTGAAGATGTTCCCGCGCTCGCCCAGCAGACCCGCGAAGGGACTATTCGCAAACACACAGGTCGAGGGGGTAGCCATGAGAGCCTTGTATGCCTGTCCGCTTGCTTTGCTATTGACATCTGTCGCCCTTGCGCAGCCTCCGGATAGCCTGTGGAGCCGGACTTATGGGGGAGACGGGGACGAATGGTGTCATTCGGTTCAGCAGACAGTGGATGGGGAATACATTCTCGCGGGGTGGACATCGTCATTTGGCGCGGGGAGCGAGGATTTCTGGCTCGTGAAGACGGATGCTAACGGCGACAGTCTGTGGAGCCGGACCTACGGGGGAAACGATTTAGAACGGTGTTATTCGGTTCAGCAGACGAGGGACGGAGGATACATCCTCGCGGGGCTGACAGAGTCATTTGGCGGTGGCGGTGACGATTTCTGGCTCGTGAAGACAGATGGCAATGGCGACAGCCTGTGGAGCCGGACCTTTGGGGCAAGCAACAACGACGCCTGTTTTTCCGTTCAGCAGACGGCGGACGGCGGCTACATTCTCGGGGGGTGCACCGTGACACTTGGTGGGGATGGCTATTCTGCGCTGGTGAAAACAGACTCGAGCGGCAACAGTCAGTGGAGCCGGATCTATGGAGGAAGCGGCTGGAATTCGGTTCAGCAGACGGCGGACGGCGGCTATGTTCTCGGAGGCAGCGTTGTTTCATTTGGCCAGCTGTACGAGGATTTCGCACTGGTGAAGACAGACTCGAGCGGCGGCAGTCTGTGGAGCCGGACCTTCGGGGGAAGCTACAACGAGATCTG
>JAPKYT010000134.1 GCA_026394155.1 bacterium
ATCTGGATCCTCCTTGATCGGATGAACTCTATCCCCTTCTACGCACCAAGCCCTCCTGGCGACTCAACCACTCTTAACTAAATGGAAACGGCACTAGTGGGCGGCTCAGCGGAACCCCCCTTTTGTCCCCCCACTGAAGTAGGGGGAGAACAGATAGCGCGAAGCATTTCTGCTTCGCGCTTTTGGTGCCATCCGGCCGCGAGGAGTGCGGCGGAGGAAGTTACTTCTTGGTTTCGATGGCGATGGTCCGGCTCTTGACCGTTTCCGCCTTGGGAAGACGGATCTTCAGCACGCCGTCCTCGAACGCGGCCCGCACGTTTTCGGCCTTCACCGTGTTGGGCAGGCTGAAGCTGCGCTCGAAGCGGCAGTGGTTGTCCTTGCCCTCCTTGACTTCCTGCTTCTTCTCGCCGGACAGCGTGCGTGCCACTCAAGCTAAACGATTGTAATACAATGAATAAACGAAGGGAATCACATAGAGTTGGCTGCTAATTCTGAATGTGATATGCCAGCATGGCCACAATATCTGCCACAAATGCTCTGGCCATATGACATGATAACAGGCGTGTCCTGTTTCCTACTTAGCATGGCTTCCCGTCGCCAGAGGTCTCCCTTGCCATTGGGGGAGGATAGTGTATATTTCCGATCTGACATTTCCTTTCCTCCCCCAAGGACCCCGGAGCCCGCATGATTTCCCCCAAGCACTGCCCTCACTGCCTGAAACGGATCCCATGGCGCAAGCGCCTGAAATCCAGGTGCCCGTTCTGCTTCAAAGCGTTTCGCCGCCGCAGCGGCCTTCAGGAGCGTGGCGTGATCGCCCACTTCCTCGAAGACCGCAGCATCGTCTTCTGGTTTGTTCAAATCTTGATCGTCACGGTCCTGCTGGCCATCATTCTTCAGGTGACCGGCCACCCGACCTTGATCCGCTTCATGGATGCCCGGCCCGTGTGGTTTGCCATTTCCATCTACTGGGCGGCCCTCTACGCGACTCTCGTCGGCCGCATGCACGTTCCCTTGCTCTTGGGTGCACCCAAAATCCTGCGCCGCGAGCGGGCGGTGATCCGGCAGTACAAAAGGCTGACCACGGTGGGGATTCTGATCGGCATTCCCTTCGCGCTGCTCTTCGTGGGCACGCGTTACACGTGGGAGCGCTTCCCGGGGCTGGTCTTTCTGCTGTTTGTGCCGGTGTCGCTCATGTGGGCGTATCAGGCGCTGACGCTCACCGCCGAGGACTATGAAGATGAGCGCGTGTGGAGCTACCTGCAGGAACTGGGCGCGCAAGACCGGCTCGAACACCGGCACAACGCGTATTTCGTGCTCGTCGGTCTGCCGCTGGCCGCACTGCTCTTCTACTATTTCATGAACCATCCGTGGCTGGCCCGCGCCATCAACGAATCGGCCGAATCGGGAATCATCGCCATGCTCATCGAGCTCTGGCACCGCATAAAGGGGCAGGGATAAGAGAAGGATGAAGGCAGAAAAGCTGAAAGACTGAAAGCGGAAAGCTGAAACCCGAGTCGGCCGGTAGTGCCGCACGGCAGTGCGCTCTTGCCTCTTGTCATTCTGGACACCGCGTCCCTTCACTTCGTTCAAGGGCAGGCTTCGCGGGCGTTCAGAATCTCGTTCTTCTTTCTCCCTCCTTCGCAGAAGGGGGGATCAAAGGGGGGTTCTTTCCGCCGAGCAGGGTTTCCAAACTCTGCCGGAATCTCATCTCCCCCTACTTCAGTAGGGGGACAAAAGGGGGTCTCTGCGCCATCATTTACTAGCCCACACCCTCTGGGGTGTGGGATTGGCGGGACGCGGGAGCGTCCCGCCTAGTGAAGCGTGATTCAGAGACCGCGATGCGCGGGCGACGGTCGGAGACCGCCAGCAGTGAAGTGGACACGTGCGAGAACGTGGCAGCCAATATGAAGCGGGCCGATTGAAACTATCCCCTGAAGAGAGCATGAATGAGGCCGCTACCTACCTGAACACCATGCGGCTCTCTGATCTGTGGCTAGTCAGTAGCCTCTTGTCATGTGTGGACTTCCTGCATGACTTTGAAGGTAAGAACATGGGCATCCATCCGCTCTTTCCCATTCTGAACCAGCAGAAGGTCGTGATGTTCGATCACGCGATACTGCTGTCGCATGCACGCGAATACAAGGAGAGGAGGTTTTCAGGACAGGACTTCAAGGCGATCTCGAACGACTTGATCGGCGCCGCTGACTACCCCCTTCCCTTAGCAGTTGACGCAAGTGTCGATGACAAGCTCCTGCGGGGGTTTGCCCCAATCGCAAACGCACAACTTCGTTTTCAGGATATTGACTTCAGACGTGCGTTCGGACGAACGATTGCATTGTACAAGCAGATTCCGGAGGAACACGAGGAAGCACTTAGGACCAAACACGATAGCCACTTTGTAGACATACCGTCACAATTCAAAGACATGTTTAAGCTTTCAATTGGGGACTTCTTGATGATAGGCTTTGTAATATTTGCTCTATACATGGTTCGCTACGCACGCATGAGAATTCGTGACGATTTGAACGAGAAGGTAAAGGCATTAGGTGCTGAAGCCGAGAAAACCCAGTTGCTATACCATTATCTGGAAAGGACCATTACCGAAAGATCTCACGTTATCGATTCGCTTGCTTTTCGCGCCTCTGAACTCACCGGACGCGGGGACGTGTTCACAGCAGAGAACGTTACCAGTTGCCTGAACATAATGGCTCGCACGACGAAGGAGCTGAATGATCTGTACATTCAGGAAAGATTCCGTGTTGGTGAACTCTCGAATCGGTTCCATCCATTGGAGCGTTACCCGATCGTTCTTCTGGACAGACGCCAACATGAAATCTATGCTGATCCCCTTCGTGACAAGCGATATGTGGTGCCGAATCTCCGCTATTTTGGCTTAGCGATCACAACTCTTCCACAATACATGATGCAAGAGTGTTGTCCGAAGAATGAGTTCAATGAAGTGATGGGGTCAGTTCAAGAACAGTATTTGAAGCGGTTTGTAGCCGATCGGCTACCTTCACTTGTGCTCATTCCAGAGATCCGTTATGAAATCCGGCACGGGGACGAGTTGCGTGGTCCTGACCTTACTCTTGTTGACCCAGCCCAACGGACGCTGATAGTAATTGAATCGAAAGCAAAAATCGTAACCGTTGCATCGCGAGTGGACCCTCTTGGGGATCAACTATTGGAAGAATTGGAAGAAACGCTATCTGCTTTCGAGTTATTGCCGAGAAAGATCGGGCACTTAAAGGCGGACCTTCCTGAATATCAACAATATCAGCAAGTCATAAATCGAGTTGAAAGAGAGATGTGCGTAGTTGTGATTGCCGAGGGCTTAATCATGATGCAAGAAGTCTTGAACTTGCAGCTGAAGCAGGTTCCCGATCACTCCTTGAGAACTTTCACATACCCGTACTGCCTGATGGATGTTCGAGGATTCGAGAAAGCGGTCGAAATCGCGGCCTCAAACCAGATCCCATTGTATGACGTGCTTTGGAAATACTGGAATGCTGGTTTCGAAAAATCTGACCCTTCTCAGCATGCGTCAGATCAGTTTGGAGGATTATCATCTCCAAGAGGCCAAGACTATCCCGACAACCTTTTCGACTCGTTGTTACAGAACGCAGTAGAGTCTATGGGGGAAAGATCGAATGGGCGACAGACTGGAGAAGGAGATGACACTGCTGAGTGAACAACTGTGCATGAACAATCATAGTGGACATTATCCATTTAGCACTCAAGAAAGACCCATTTACGGGGATAATAAATGCACACACGCCAACTCGGTAATACCGATCTTCATTTGAGCGAAATCGGCTTCGGCGCGTGGGCCGTGGGCGGGGGAGGGTATGCCTTCGGCTGGGGCGAGCAGGACGACAGCGAGTCCATCGCCGCCATTCATCGCGCACTGGAGTTGGGCGTGAACTGGATTGACACCGCGCCCGTTTACGGCCTCGGCCACAGCGAAGAGGTGGTGGGCAAGGCCATAGCCGGGCGCAAGGTTATCATCGCCACCAAGTGCTCGATTGTGTGGGACGAAAACCGCCAGACCAGCAACAGCCTTCGCGCCGAGAGCGTCAAGCGCGAATGCGAAGCGAGTCTGAAGCGGTTGAAAATCGAGACAATTGATCTCTACCAAATCCACTGGCCCGGCGACAGCGAGCGCATCGAGGAAGGCTGGAGGGCCATTGGCGAACTTGTCGCGGAAGGCAAGATCCGCTATGCGGGCGTGTCGAATTTCCAGTATGACATGAGCCACATGTACCGCACGCAAGTTGTCCGCCCGATGGCTTCTTTGCAAGCCGCCTACAGCATGCTGCGCCGCCATTGCGAAGGCACACCGTTTGATTATCTGCGCGAGCAGAACATCGGATTTCTCGCTTACAGCCCGATGCAGGCGGGAATTCTCACCGGCAGGTTCGACATGGCGCGCGTGGCCCAAGACGACTGGCGGCGGACCACGAACGAGTATCAGGAACCGAATCTTTCCATCAATCTCGATTT
>JAPKYT010000028.1 GCA_026394155.1 bacterium
AGGCGGGCGACGTCGTCATCCTTGATCTGCGCAAGCTGGAAACCCTGACCGATTTCTTTGTAATCTGCACGGGGGACGTGAATCAGCACGTGCGCGCCATTGCCGACCACATCGAGCGCGAGATGCGCGCCCGTGGGGAACGGGTTCTGCACCGCGAGGGCATGGAAGGACTGAATTGGGTGCTGCTGGACTACGTGAACGTGGTGGTGCACGTTTTCCGTCCCAGCTTTCGCGAGTTCTACCGGCTCGAGGACCTGTGGGGAGATGCCGACGTGCGGCCGGTGATCGATGAAGAAAAGCTGTCGGTTGCAAAGAAACCCCGGAAACGCGCGGCCACGGGGACAACCAAGCGCATCGGCACGGGGAAAGCGGCGCGCGCGAAAGCCACCCCCACGAAGAGCGTCGCGCATCCGCGGCCGGCGAAGAAGGTTGTGAAGAAGGCGCCCAAGTCCCAATCATGAATCGCGCGCATCAGCATCTGGCCTCGGTTCTTACGGAAGCGATGCGGAATCTTGGGTCAGCACAGCCGCACGTGATTCTCGAAAAGCCGCGTGATCCCAGTCACGGCGACGTTGCGACCAACGCGGCCCTGACCCACGCCAAAGAGCTGGGGCGCGCTCCACGCGCGGTGGCGGAGGCGCTGGTGGGCCGGCTGGCGCTGGATCATGATCTCATCGAATCGGCTGAGATCGCGGGCCCGGGGTTCATCAATTTTCGCTTTGCGGTTCCTTACTTGCATTCGATCGCCGCACGGGCGCTCCGCGATGCGGATCACTTTGGCGAGAGCGACGAGCTGGCGGGACATCGCGTCCTGATCGAGTTCGTGAGCGCCAATCCATCAGGACCGCTCAACGTGGTGAGCGCGCGCGCCGCCGCGGTCGGCGACAGTCTGGTGCGCATGTTCCGGGCGCGCGGCGCGACCTGCGAGGCGGAGTTCTACGTCAATGACGCGGGCAATCAGGTTCGCTTGTTGGGTGAGTCGGTTCGCGCGCGCTATGAAACCGAGTGCGGCTCACCGGCGGCCATTCCTGAAGGCGGGTATCACGGGGAGTACCTGATCGAGCTGGCGCGCTCGATCAGGCAGCGCTATGGAGATCACTTTCATAACCAGCCGGCCGAGGACGCGGCGCGCGAGCTTGGCCGCTTGGCGGTGCAGCACTTCGTGGACGACCAGCGCAAGACGCTGAGCGATTTCGGTGTGCCGTTTGATCGCTGGTTCTTTGAAGATGAGTTGCGCACGCAAAATGCCGAGTGGCAGGCGCTGGAGGAGCTGCGAAGGCGAGAAGCCACCTTCGAGCGGGAGGGCGCGGTGTACGCGGCTACCTCGCGCTTCGGGGACGTGCAGGACTGGGTGATCGTGACCTCCGACGGACGGCCGACCTACTTTTTGCCCGACGTCGCCTATCACTTGAACAAGTATGATCGCGGCTATGACCGCGTGATCAACATCCTCGGCCCGGATCATCACACGTTTTCGTCGCGCATGAAGGCCGCGCTGCGGGCGCTGGGCCGCGACCCGGAGAAGTTGGAAGTGATCCTGCTGCAGCACGTCACCTTGCTGCGCGATGGAGAGCCGGTCAAGATGTCCAAGCGGGCGGGACAGCTCATCGAAATGCGCGAGCTGATTGACGAGACGGGTGTGGACGCGGCGCGCTATTTCTTCCTGCTGCGGCGCACCTCCACGCCGCTGGACTTTGATATTGAACTGGCCAAACGGCACACGCAGGAGAATCCGGTCTACTACGTTCAATACGCGCACGCCCGCATCGAATCCATTTTCCGCAAGGCGGGAATCGGTTACCCTGCGGGCGACGTGGATCTTCGCCCTCTGACTGCGCCCGAGGAATTGGATCTCCTGCGCCGACTGCGCGAGCTGCGCGACGTATTGGTGGAAACCACCGGCGGCCGCGATCCGCATGGCATGACCGTTTGGCTGCGCGACGTGGCCACGCAGTTCCACAAGTTCTACGAAAACTGCCGGGTTCTCACCGCGCCCGCCGAACTTCAGGCCGCGCGCCTCGTGCTCTGCCGGGCCACACAAATGGCTCTGCAGAAGGGACTCGCGTTTTGCGGCGTCTGCGCGCCCCGGGAGATGTGAGATTGAAGAAGACTCCGAGTCGCGCATCACGATCGTCGGCCTCGAAAAAGCCGCCGGGCGTGGTGGTCGTGGGCAGCGTGGCTCTGGACATTGTTCATACGCCCTTCGCCTCCAGCGATCTGGTGCTGGGCGGGTCGGCGGTGCACTTCTCGAATGCCGCGTCGTTCTTCGCGCGCGTCGGGATGGTTGGTGTGGTGGGGGAGGATTATCCACTGGCGCAACTCGATTTCTTGCGGCGACGGAAAGTGGACTTGTCAGGCGTCGCGGTTCTTCCCGGCAAGAGCTTCTTGTGGGAAGGCCGGTATCTCGATAACTTTCTGGCGCGTGAAACGGTTCGCACCGAAGTCGGCGTGTTCGCCGATTTCCGTCCTGTCTTGCCCGAGCATTTCCGCGCGGCGAACGTGCTCTTTCTGGCGGCCATTCATCCTGACCTGCAATGGTCCGTGCTTCAGCAAATGAAGAGTCCCAAGTTAGTGGCTGTGGACACGTTCAAACTGTGGATTGACGTAGCGCGGGACCGGTTCTTGAAGGTGGTGAAGCACGCGGACTTGTTGTTCGTCAACGACGACGAGGTGCGCTGGCTCACCGGTGAGCACAATCTTTTCAAGGGCGCGAAGGCGTTGCGCCGGCTCGGCCCGAAGTGGATTGTGGTGAAAAAAGGCGAACACGGCAGTTTCCTGTTCAGCGACCGCGGCGTATTCTTGTCTGGCACGTATCCGGTCTTCGAGGTTGTGGATCCCACCGGCGCGGGCGACGCCTATGCGGGCGGCATGCTGGGATATCTGGCGTCGCAGCCGCGGCTGGGCGAGGCGACCTTGAGGCGGGCCATGACGTGGGCGAGCGTGGTGGGATCGTTCTATGTGGAGGGTTTCGGACCTGACGGCTTGAAGAGCGTCACGCTGGCACAACTCAGGAAACGGCACCGCGAGTTCTGCCGCATGGTGTCGCTGCCGTGAGCACGGTGATCGAGCCTCTGCGATGGGGGAACGGCGAACTGTGGATTCTCGATCAACGCAAGCTCCCGGCACGAGTGGCTTGGATTCGCGCCCGCCGCGCCGAGACGGTGGCGCGCGCCATTGAATCGCTGGCTGTGAGGGGAGCTCCGGTCATCGGCATTGCGGCTGCCTATGGAGTTGCGCTGGAAGCGAGACGGCAACCTACACCCTCGCGCGTTCGACGAGCCATCGAGCGTTTGGCGCGAACTCGTCCGACCGGGCGGAATCTGTTCTATGCGTTGGACGAAATGACGCGCGCACTCGAAGGCCGGCCGGGTGATCTTTCACGGCGGCTGGAGCGAAAAGCGCGCGAGATCCATCGCCGCGACGCGCGTGCGTGCCTGGCGATGGCTCGGCACGGGGTGTTGCTGCTGGCTGAGGGGGAACGCGTTCTTACTTACTGCAACACCGGCGCTCTGGCCACGGGTGGGATCGGCACCGCGCTGGGCGTGATCCGGTTCGGCCACCAGCGGCGCAAAGTGTCCGAAGTCTTCGCCTGCGAGACGCGGCCGGTGGGCCAAGGGGCGCGATTGACGGTATGGGAGTGCGCCAAGCTGGGCATTCCGGTGACGCTGATCTGCGACAACATGGCGGCCGCGTTGATGAAAGCGGGACGTGTGGATCGCGTGCTGGTCGGCGCGGATCGCATCGCCAGAAACGGAGACACATCGAACAAGATCGGCACGCTCTCGCTGGCCGTTGCCGCCCGCCGTTTCGGAGTTCCTTTCCACGTGGTGGCTCCGCTGACGACTTTCGACACGTCGCTACTCAGCGGCCGCGCCATCCGCATCGAAGAGCGGGACCCCGCGGAAGTGCTGCGCACGGTGCCGGGGCTCCATCGTCTGCGCGGCGTGCAGGTGTGGAATCCCGCTTTTGACGTGACCCCGGGGGCGTGGATCACCAGTTTCATCACCGACCACGGAGTTCTCCATCCGCCGTTCCGGTTCTGACGGTGGGTCGTTTCGGGTTCTTACGAGAGGTACGCCATGAAGCGAACATGGGTTGTTGCCGTGCTGCTCATTGCCGCCGGCATGGCATTGGCCACCGTGGAGCTGACCTCCGCGCGGCTGTACAAGAAGCAGGGGGAATGGTTGAAGTCGCTGCAGAACTATGATGAGGAACTCCGCAAGCGTCCCGAATCATTGGATGCCTATTTCGAGCGCGGGGAGTTGCTGAAAGAGATAGCCGCTGATCCCGCGAGGGCCGGTCTTGCCAAGCAGATTGCCGGGGACAAACCCAACCCGCAGTTGGAACTCTACGACCGCATGCTCGCGGACTTCCGCGAGGCTCAGACGGCTCGCACGGCGAAGGATGAAAACACCGCCAAGAAGCTCAAGAAGAAGATCGAGGTGATCCTGCAGGACCTCTGGGCGCATTTCTATTCTCAGGCCGTACAGAACGATTCGTCCTACGCGCGCGCCGTGGCCGCCAGCCTGGAGACTCCGGATCCGCGGACATTCCTGCAAACCGCCATCGAGAACCTCGACATGGCCATCCGGATGGTGCCCGGCAAGTGGAACGCCTACGGCCTGAAGGCGCAAATCTGCGGCAAATTAGATGACCGTCGCGCCTCCGCCGAGAATTGGCGTCTGGCCCTGGAAAAGATCGAAGCGTCGGACATGGCCAAGGACGATCCGCAGGCTTACCGGCAGGCCATCGAGGTGATTCGGGCCAACCTTCTCGAGGAGTACTACAGCATGGATCAATACGACGATGCGATGCGGCTGGCGGATGAGATTCTCCGTGTGGAACCTGAGAATGCCGATGCCGTTCAGTTCAAAGCCTTTTCTTTGGCGCGCAAGGCCAGCGATACCACGCTCACTGACGAGCAGCGAAAGGCCATGAAGACTCAGGCCATCACCGCGCTTCAGTCGGCGCGCACGTCGCGGCCCGATGAGCCGGTTATCCTCTATTATATCGGGCAGTTCCATCTCCAGCTCGGCGATACGGCACAGTCGGTACAGGCGTTTCAGGACTACCTGAAGCTTGACGACGCGGATCGCGAGGTGCGTTTTGCCCTCGGCGTGATTTATCTCGAAGGCGGAAGTTTCGCGAATACGGTCAAAGCCCGCGATGAGTTCGCGCATCTGGTGGCCATTGACTCCACCGACGTAGCCTCCTGGATCAACTATGGCATTGCGCTCATCCGTCTGGGCGACAACGTGAAGGGAAAGCAGGCCATCGAAAAGGGCAAATCGCTGCGCCACGAGTAGGGAGCGGAACGCGCCGTGACATCGGGCAAGAAGTCAGCGGTTCCCCGCCATGTTGCCATTATCATGGACGGCAACGGGCGGTGGGCGAAGGCGCAGGGCCTGCGCCGAGTGGATGGACACCGCGAAGGAGTGAAGTCCACTCGCGAAATCGTGGAGGCCGCGGGAGAGCTCGGGGTGGAGGTGCTTACGCTCTATACGTTCTCCGTGGAGAACTGGAGACGACCTCGAACCGAGATCGAAGCGCTCATGCGCTTGCTCATCGCCACCGTGGGTGAGCAGACGGAGGACCTCGTCCGCAAGAACGTCCGTCTCATGACCATCGGGCGAATCCGCGATCTGCCGGTGGCGGTGCGCGCCGCCTTGGCCTATGCCGTCCGGCGCACATCGGGGAACACGGGCATGATTCTCAATCTCGCTCTTTCCTACGGAGCGCGGCAGGAGATCACCGACGCCGTGAACGCGCTGCTGCGGGAGGGCAGAAAGCGCGTATCCGAGGAGGATATTGCCGCGCATCTCTACACGGCCGGTTTGCCCGATCCCGATCTGCTGATTCGCACGTCGGGTGAGATGCGTCTCTCGAATTTCCTGCTGTGGCAGATGGCGTATGCGGAAATCGTGGTCACCGATGTGTTGTGGCCCGACTTCCGCAAACCGCAGTTTCTGGCGGCGATTGAGGAATACGGACGACGGCGCCGGCGTTTCGGCGACGTCGAGGAGATGGCATGAGCGATCGCGCCAAACTGATCGAAGCGTTGCGGGATCTGGTCGGCAGCGGGCTGCGGCAAGAGGATCCTCATCCGGTCGTTGTGCCCGGCACCCTCGAGGAAGCGGCCGGTTGTCTGCGCGTTGCGCGCGAGTGTGGTTTCGCGGTGTTGCCTTTGGGCAGCGGCAGTTCATTTCCGGCGGATTTTGCTCTCCGGCGCCAAAACGTCTTGGCGGTGTCAGCGGCGCGTTTGGCGGGAATGGAGAGGCTCTCGCCTTTTGCCGTGCGGGTGCTGGCCGGTACGCCGACGGCGGCCGTTCTCCGTGCGGTGGATTCGCCGCGCCGGACTGTAGGCGGGCTGCTGTGCGACGTGCATCGCAGCAACGGAACTTCGGCTCTGGGCGCGTTGTGGCGGCGCGTGCGGCGAATAGAATTGATCAATGCTCGCGGAGAGATCACCGATCTGGCGGGTCCGCTGTGCATCAGTACTACCGATCCGGCGCTGGCCGCTCTGGTCGTCGGATCGCGCGGCCGTCTGGGCTTCGTGACGGCGCTCGAAATTGCGGGAACCGTGCCGATTGTGGTGGAAAATGAAACCGTGCCACGCTCCGATTCACTGCCGGCTGGAGCGGCGGAGAGCGTTGTCTCCCGCCTGGACGCGCAGCGTGTCGCCGACGAGGCCGGACTTTTTCAGTGGTGACGGACCATGAACGCGGAGGCCGAGAAGCCGAGACGAACGCGCCGCTGGTGGGGGTGGCTCACCCTTCTGAGTGTGGCAGCCGTCGGGGTGGGAATCTTCGTCCTCGTGCCGCGTGACTGGCTGCAGCATCGGGTCAATGCCGGACTGGCCAAGGCGATCGAAGCGCAGCTGGGAGCCGGCGCATCGGTCGGAAGAGTGGAAGCCGGATGGCGACGCCTCGAAATCGAGGACATTCGGCTCACGCTTGACGGAGGCGGAACGAGTCTGTGCATCCCGCGTCTTGAGGCTTACCTGCAGCCGCTGGCCGTCGTGGAAGGCGGTCATCCCATCGAGCAGGTTCTGCGGTCGGTGCGCCTCGTCGAACCCGTGCTGATTTTGTCGCGCCGTGTTGCGGAACATGGCGGTGACCAACCGTGGCTGCCGCAATTTCGCTTGCCTCCCAAGCTGTTCAAAACCATTGACCGGCTCGGCGGGCTGCAGCGCGTGTCGGTGGAGAGAGGGGAAATCCGCGCGGCGAGCGCGTCTGACACGATGCTCTTGGCAACGGACCTCCATGCCGTCGTGACGCGCTCGGGCAGGGATGAATGGCGGATGGCGGCGGAGGGCTTCGTTGGCGGAGATTCGGCGTGGACCATGACGCTGAGGGGCGATCTGGTGCGATCAGCGCGCCGGCTCCGCGCCGCTGCCCAGTTGACCATTCCGCAAGCGGAGTTTCCTCTGGGCCGTTCGCCGCGCCCGGTGTTGGAATGGCAACGCGGCAGCGCAGCCATGCAGCTTCAGGCCACGGATTCGGGCGTGAGCTTTGAGGGGGATGCGGAGTTGTTCGAGCCGTCTCTGAGTTTGCGGGATGGCTGCATTCTCTTTGACTCGATTCGCCTGCGATTGACCGGCGACTCGCTGCAGATGAACCGGACGAAGTTCCGCGGTTCCTCTCTGAGCGGGTGGCTCACCGGTGCACTGTGTCTGCGCGGAGCAGGCGGAATCCACGCCACCGGTGAAGCCACCGCCGAGGGTCTGAGGCCGCTGCGCGCGTGGTGGCCTTCCATGCCGGCGGCGGACGGCCGCGTGAACGTGGTCTTTACGGCGGAGGGCGACTTGCGCGCGCCGCTGTGCCGCGCTCAGATCACATCGCGCGACCTCGAGATTGCGCAGCATCGTCTGAATGAGTTTCAAGCGGATGTTGCCGTCGGTCCCGAGAGGGTGGAAGTTTGTTCTTTGTCACTGGAGTGTGCGGAGGGCCGCGGCTGGCTGCGGGCGAGCATCGGGTTGGACAAGGCCGCCGCTTGGACGGCGGAGGGGGCATTCGATCTCAGCCGCGAACCGTCGGTGTTAGGATGGGCCGTGGGGATCCGGCATCTTCGCTTCTCCGGTGGAGGTACAAGTGCCGCGCCGGTGTTGGATGTTGCGCTCTGTGACTCGGCCGGCCTTGAAATGTGCCGCGGGCTGATCGAGAAGCGGGATGAGCGCTGGCACCTGCAACTCCGGTCTCCGGAAGGCGAAGCAGGCGAAGTGAGTGTCGCTGCCAATGCAGGCGGCGTGCAGGTGGCGGCGCAGGACGTCCATCGTCTGATTGTCATGTTCCTGCCGGAATGGAAGCCGCTGTTCTCGCCGGTCACCAGGCTGGACGTGCACTTTGCGGGGGGCGTGGAATCCGGCGAGGTTCAATGCGATCTGGAAATGCGGCCGGACACAAGTTCGCTGCTTTCACGCATCGCTCAGCAAGTTCACCTTGACGGGAAATACGAACGGCCGGTGCCGTCGTCGGTCACCTTTGATGGACGGTGGTCGGGAGTGGCGGGAAACGGCGCGCCGTTCGACGGGCAGGCGGCGCTAAGTCTGCGAGATCGTGTGCTGCGCTTTGAGCAGTGTTTCATTGACACCGTCGGCAGGCTGAGCGGATACGTGGATTTCGGTCAGAGAGAGCTGGACCTCGAAGCGAGCATCGCCGACCTTCCGCTGTTCAAGCTTCCCATTCCGCAGGCCGTTATCGAGCGGGTTCAGCTTCATGGCACGCTTGCCGGGCATGCACGCCTTCGCGGATCACTGGCTCGTCCCGACTGGCAGGGGAGCTTCGCCATGATAAACGGTTCCGCGTTCGGCGTGCCCGACTATTGGCTGAATCTTGAATTGGGTGGCAGCGGAGCGGCGGCCGTAGTGCAAAACCTCGAACTGGGTCGAGGCGTAAGGAAGATTCTTGTCGCGTCCGGTGAGCTGGACGGAAAGTCACGGCAGGTCGCGCTTACGGTGGAACTGGGAGCCGTGCGCGCCGAAGATTTCGTGCTGGCTCTCACCGGTCGTCGCGCGGTCATCAGCGGCGAGTTGGATGGGCGGGGAACCATTGTCGGCACGCTTCCCGGCCTTGACGTCGAGGCGGAACTTCAGGTCCATGAAGGCAAGTTGCTGAACGAGATTTGGATGGATGAGTTCTCCGCCTCCCTGCAACTCATGACGGATGAGAGCGGATTGCGAGTCCTGCGCGTGCCCGCCTGCGCGTTCTCCAAGAAATCCGTCTACGAGTTTCACGGGTACGCTGAGGTTCTTCCCAAGGACGAGGGGGCGCTGCGCGCGCACATCGAGGGCAGCGGCGACTTTCTGGACATTCTCGACCAGATGGACCGCGCTTTCCGAACCGAGGGAAGTCAAGGAGATTTCGGCCTTGACTTCGGCGGCACGCTGAGCAAGCCGCTCCTTCTGGGCGGACATCTCGCCGTTAATGGTGGAAGATTTGTGTATCCTGACGCGACCGCCGGGACGGTGAGCACAGAGATCAACATTGGGGTGAGCGCGAGCGGAGCGATTGACACTGGTCTCGTGGTCTTTCGCTCGGGCGACCGATGGCTGGAAATCCGCTCTCTTCCCGGGTGCGACTCGTTGGCGGCGACGGGACTTCAGCCGTTGCGCATTCCGCGGGCTCAACTTTGTCTGGGAGTGCTTGCCTTGCGCACCGGCGAGGACGGAATGCCGCTGCGACTTCCGGGTCTGATGAAGTCCGAGTGGCTGGGCGATTTTGTGACCGGTTCCGACGGCGTGCCTCCCATCACCATCTCGGCGCGCGATGACCGGCGGCTGTGGATCGAAGGGGGAATTCGCATCAGCAACGCGCGCGTCACCTTCCCCTTTGTGAGCCGCGGCTCGGGCCACATGCGGACGGTGGCCCGTTGGATCGTGAACCGGCTCGAAGAAACCCAGTGGAACCTCGACGTGGCGGTCGGTACGGGGAATCACTACGACGTCGAGATCACCGGTCTTAAGAACTCGGAGGTCTTTGCCCCGCTGCGCAATTCGCTGCTGTTCGAGCGGCTGGCGGACTACTTCGATCACCTGTCCATTGACGCGATCGTGGACCCCGCCGATCAGCCGCTGCAGATCCGCGGCACCATCGCCGATACCAGCTTCTTTCTGAACGGCCGGCTGGCGGCTCATCGCGGCAAGGTCGAGTACCTCGATCAGACCTTCGTGATAGACAACGTCTATTCGGATTTCGACGAAACGGACGTGATGCCGATTCTCGAAGGCCGCGCCACCACAAACGGGCAGGACACGCTGGGCCGGCAGGTGCCGGTCTACCTGACCATGTATCAGATAGACCGCGAGACCGGCGCGCGGCAGAGACGCGGACGCCTGAGCAACATCACCTTCGTTCTCGAGGATGATGCCGGCGACGCCTCCGAGCAGGTGCTGAAGCTGCTCGGCTATGATCTGGGCGACGTCAAAGGCAAGGCCAGCGAGCTGGTGGCGACCACGGTGGTGCGAACCATCGGCCGGCAGTGGCTCGATCCGCTGGAAAGACGTCTGGAACGCTGGACTCTGTTGGACGAGATTGCGTTCACTCCCGGCAAAGGCCGGTGGTCCAGCGTCAGCCGCCAGCAGCGCGACCATGCGCAAGCCGACACGCTGCAGCAGAATTCCGCGGTGCGGTTCTTTTCCGGGTCGCAGGTGACCGTCGGCAAGTACCTGACGCGCGACGTTTTTCTGACCTACACGGGCGAACTGGCCGAGGGGGGAATTGATCTGGGCAATCGTCTCGGCTTCGTTCACCTCTGGAATCTGGAATATCGCATCCATCCGCTGTCCCGCGATCTGGTGCTCGATCTGGCCGTGGAGTACGACGAGGTCGAGCGCAAGCGCGACGAGTCCATCTCGCTGAAGTATTCATTTGCACTGGAGCCTTGAAGTCGTGAAACACTGTGCAGTTCTCCGAAAGGCATACTGGCCGCTCTTGGCGCTGCTGGCTCTGTGGGTCTGTGCGGAACCGGTTTCGGCGCAAAGCAAGGTGCGCGTGCTGGGGCTTTCCATCGTGGGCAACACGACCACCGACGCGGGGCTTATCCGGGCGCACTCGGGTCTGGCCGTAGGACAGGAGGTCTCGGGGGATGACATCCAGACGGCCATCCAGCAGTTGTGGAAGCTGAATTTGTTCAGCGACGTTGAGATCATCGAGGAAAGAGAGGTGGCGGACGGTGTCTACATGGGCATTCGCGTTCAGGAGTATCCGCGTCTCGAGCGCTTCGAGGTCAAGGGTAATCGCAAGCTGAAAGGAGACGATCTGAACGGGTTGCTGCTGCTCACCAAGGGGCAGGTGGTTCAGCCGCGCGACCTTGTCCAATTGCGCAACCGGCTCAAGAAAAAATACGACGAGATGGCCTATCTGGTGGCCGAGGTGGACGTCAAGACGTACTCTTCGACAGAAACCGGCCGGCAGATCGTGGAGGTGCAGATCCGGGAAGGGAAGAAGGTACGGGTGCGGCGCGTGGAGTTCGCCGGGAATCACGCGTTCAAGAGCCGCACGTTGCGCGGTAAGCTGAAGAACACGAAGCAGAAGGCATTCCTCCGGTCCGGCGAGTTCAAGCCCGACAAGTTGGATGAGGACAAGCAGAGTCTCACCGACTTCTATCGCAGCCACGGCTACCGCGATGCGGAAGTGCTGGCGGACAGCGTGCGTTACAGCGACGACCGTCGCTGGATTAATGTCACGTTTGTGCTGAATGAAGGCCGTACCTACCGATACGGCCGCTTCTCATGGTCGGGCAACAAGCTGTTTACGGCCGACGAGTTGCAGGCCAAGATGCGGGTGTCGCCCGGAGACCTCTACCACGGCGAGAAGTTTCAGCAGAGTCTGGCCGACATCGGCAGCAAGTACTACGAGAAGGGCTACATCTACGCGAGCGTGAATTCCAGCGAGAGGATTCGCGAGGACTCGCTGGTGGACGTGAGCTTTGACGTCGTCGAGGGCGGCGAGTTCAAGGTCAATCGCATCTTCATCGAAGGGAACACCAAGACCAAGGATCAGGTGATCCGGCGCGAACTGGTGCTGTTTCCCGGCGAGACCTTCGACGTGACCAAGCTCCAGCGCTCGATCCGCGAGGTCACCATCCTCAATTACTTTGCGAACATCACGCCCGACGTGGTTCCCATCAACGAAAGTCAGGTAGACCTCTATCTGAAGGTCGAGGAGAAATCCACCGATCAAGCCAACGTCTCGGCGGGCTACAGTCAGCGCGACGGATTCATCGGTGCCATTGGCTTTCAGATGAACAACCTGCTGGGCAACGGCCAGCAGTTCTCCCTGGATTGGAACTTCGGCAAGGTCTACCGTTCTTTTTCCATCAGCTTCACCGAACCTTGGTTCCGCAACCGACGCACGCTGGTGGGATTCTCGTTCTTCGATACTCATCGCGGCGGGGACTACTACGGATTCGACGAGGACATCATCGGCGGCACGCTGAGGCTGGGGCAGAGGCTGCGCTGGCCGGACGACTACTTCCGCGTGGACTACATTTACCAGCTTGACCGCACCAAGTATTCCAATTTCCGCACCGACTTCACCAATCCGCGCAGCTTGGAAGAGAACGTGCCGCGGGTGTCGTCCAGTCTGGCCCAGATCATCACCCGCGACAGCCGCAACAATCCGGAATTCCCGTCACTCGGCTCGGTGATCGCGCTGCGCACCGAGTTCACGGGCGGACCGCTGGGGGGCGACGATCAGTTCGGCAAGCTTCAGCTCACCGGACAATGGTACGTTCCGGTGGTCGGCGATCTCGTTCTGGCCGCGAATACCGAGACGGGCGTGCTGGACGGCCTGACGCGGAACCCCCGGGACATTCCTTATCTGAACTATTTCTTCATGGGCGGCGCGGGCCTTTCACTGGGGACGCCGCTGCGCGGCTACGACGAGCGGGAAGTGGGACCCCAATCGGGCGGCTATGCGGTCGGCGGCAAGACGTTGTTCAAGCAATCGTTCGAACTGCGCTATCCCATCGTGCGCAATCCGATGATCTTCGTACTCGGATTCACCGAGGCCGGCAACGTCTGGCGCACCTTCGAGGACACCAACCCGACCGATCTCAAGCGTTCCGTCGGACTCGGCATTCGTCTGTTCATGCCGTTCATCGGCATGATCGGACTGGACTACGGCATGGGGTTGGATTATCTCGACGCGCGCGGTCTGCGAACCACCCAATGGGTGCCGCACTTCCAGTTCGGGCGTGGATTCTGATCGCCATGTGAATTTCAATAGGGAGATCTTCATGCGCAACACACAGATCGTCGCCGTCGCTGCAGGGCTGCTGCTGGGACTGGCCGCGGCGGCGGGGGCCAAGGAGCTGAAACTCGCCTACGTGGATTCGGACCGCATCCTCGAGGCGAACGACGACTACAAGCAGGCCCGCCAGAAGCTGCAAGACGAAGAGCGGCAGTACGTCGCGCGGGCCACGCATCAGGAAGAGGTGCTGAGTACGATGGCCGACGAACTCAAAGCCCAGAGCCTGATGCTGTCGCCGGAAGCGCGGCGGGAACGCGAGCAGCGTTACGATTCGCTGCGCACGGAGCTGGACCGCTTCCGCCGCGACACGTGGGGCGACGGGGGACGGCTTTACACGCGCAATCTGGAACTCTCCCGTCCGGTGCTGGACAAAATCAACGCGGCCATCCAGAAGGTGAGTCAGGATGACGGCTATGATTTCGTGTTCGACGCTTCGTCCGCGAACATCGTTTATACGCTGCCGCAATACGATATCACCGACCGGGTGATTGACGAGATGAAGAAGGAGTAGGGACATGGATCGGTCCATGACCGCCTCCGAGATCGCTCGCGATCTTGGCGGCACGCTGCGCGGCGGCGGAGATACGGTGATCCGGGGCGTCGCCAAGATCGAAGATGCCGGCCCGGATGATTTGAGCTTCATCGCCAACGCGAAATACGTCCGCTACCTCGATGAGACGCGGGCGGGCGCGCTGCTGGTGGCGCCGGGCATGAAGGCTGAAGGCCGCACGCTGATCGAGGTGAGCGATCCTTACCTGGGGTTCATGCGGATGCTGGAGCGCTTTCATCCCCGGTCGCTTTGGCTTCGCCCCGGCGTGCATCCGGCCGCCGTCATCGAACCCGACGCCACGGTGGCGCCGGACGTGTCCATCGGCGCGTTCTGCTACGTCGGTCCGCGCGCCGTCATCGGCGCTCGCAGCCTGCTTTACCCGCACGTGGTCGTGTGCGCCGACGTCGTGGTGGGAGAAGATTGCGAGATCCATTCCCGGGTCACGCTGCGCGAGGGCGTGCGGCTGGGAAACCGGGTGATCGTGCAGGACGGTGCGGTCATCGGCAGCGACGGCTTCGGTTTCGCGCCGTGCAAGGACGGCTACGTGAAAATTCCTCAGCGCGGCACGGTCGTCATCGCCGACGACGTGGAAATCGGCGCCAACACCACCGTGGACCGCGCCACGCTCGGCGAGACCTCAATCGGGCCGGGAACTAAGCTCGACAATCTGATTCAGGTGGCGCACAATGTGACCATCGGTTCGCACACGGTCATCGCGGCGCAGACGGGAATCAGCGGCTCGACCCGGGTCGGCGACCGCTGCCGCATCGGCGGGCAAGTGGGCATCGTGGGACATCTGACCGTGGGAGAGGGCGTGATGATCGGGGCGCAGGCCGGAGTAGGCGGTGATGTGGAGCCCGGTGAGACGGTCTCAGGCAGTCCTTCGCGTCCGCACGCCTTGTGGAAGCGCATCGAGGCCGCGCTGACCCGGCTTCCGGAACTGTTTCGGCGAGTACGGGCTCTCGAAGCGGCTGTGTTCGAGCACAAGAACAAAGAGAAGGTGAGCTCGTGACCGAAAGGCAGAAGACCATCGCGCAGCGCACGGACGTGAGCGGCACCGGTCTGCACACCGGACATCCGGTCCATTTGACGTTTCACCCGGCCGATCCGAACACGGGAATCCGCTTTCGGCGAGCCGACTTGCCGGGCAGCGTGGAGATTCCCGCGCTGGTGGAAAACGTCGTCGAAATCTCTCGCGGAACCGTTCTCGGCAAGAACGGCGCCAAGGTCTATACGGTGGAGCACGTGTTGGCGGCGGCGGCCGGACTCGGCATTGACAATCTGCTCGTCGAACTTTCGGCCGATGAGCCGCCGGTCATGGACGGCAGCGCCGCGCCGTTCGTCGAGGTGCTGCAGGCGGCGGGCGTGATGGAACAGGATGCCCCGCGGGAATACCTCGATGTGGAGACAACGCTCACTTACCACAGTGAAAAAGACGGTGTGGACATCGTGGTCGTCCCCTCCTCGGAGTTTCGCGTCACCTATATGATTGATTACAGCCATCCGTCCGTCGGAACGCAGTACACCTCCATGTATTCCTTGGAGGAATTCGTCACCGAGTTCAGCTTGGCGCGCACCTTCTGTTTTCTTTCCGAGACCGAAGAGCTGAAGACGCGCGGCCTGATTCAGGGCGGTTCGCTCGACAACGCCGTGGTGTTCGTGGATCGCGAGCTTAGCACCGATGATTTGCAGCGGCTGCAGCGGCTGTTTCACTACAGGCAGGACGTGAAGCTGGGACACGCTACGGTGGATGATCGTCCACTGCGTTTTCGCAATGAGCCGGTGCGGCACAAAGTCGTGGATTTGATCGGCGATCTGGCGTTAGTGGGTGTGCCCATTCACGGGCACGTGCTCGCGGCGCGCGGCGGCCACGCCTCTCACGTGGAAGTGGCCCGCCTGCTGCGCAAGGCCTATGAAACGCAGACCCTCACCCGCAAGTACGGCAGCAAAGGCGGCCGCGGCTACGTGTTCGACGCGCAGGCCATTGAGAACCTGCTGCCGCACCGCTATCCCATGCTGTTGGTGGATCGCATCCTCGAACTGGCTCCCGGGGAGAAAGTGGTTGGAGTTAAGAACGTCACGCGGAACGAACCGTTCTTCGGCGGTCACTTTCCGGGTCATGCCGTGATGCCGGGTGTGCTCATCATCGAAGCGATGGGGCAGACCGGCGGTGTGCTGCTGCTGAACTCGGTGGAGGAACCGGAGAAGAAGGTGGTTTACTTCACGAGTCTGGACGCGGTGAAGTTCCGCAAAACCGTCATTCCCGGCGACCAGTTGCGTTGCGTCGTGGTGATGAGTCTTTTCCGCCGCGGCTTGTGCAAGATGCACGGCGAGGCTTTCGTGGACGGTGTGCTGGTCGCCGAGGCCGACATGACCGCGGTGGTGGTTGAACGCTAACCTGCAGACACCTATGAGGAACATTCATCCCACGGCCGCGGTCTCCCCGCGATCCGAGATCGCGGACGGCGTGGAAATCGGGCCGTTCACGGTAGTGGACGACGACGTGGTCATCGGTGAAGGCTGCCGCCTGTCGAGTTCGGTGCGCTTGCACAGCGGTGTGCGCTTGGCGCGCGGTGTGCGAGTTTTCCACGGCGCCGCCTTGGGAGGTGAGCCGCAGGATCTGAAATTCGCGGGCGAAAAAAGTCTGTTGCTGGTCGGCGAAAACACGGTGATCCGCGAATTCGTGACCCTAAGTCGTGGCACCAAGGCCACCGGCCGCACGGTCATCGGCCGCGATTGCATGCTCATGGCCTACTCGCACGTGGCGCACGACTGCACGATCGGCGACAACGTCATTCTGGCCAATTCGGTGAATATGGCCGGTCACGTCGAGATCGAGGATTATGCGATTATCGGCGGCATCGTGCCGATTCATCAGTTCGTGCGGATCGGACGTCACGCCATGATCGGCGGCGGTCTGCGCGTTCCGAAGGATGTACCGCCCTACATCATGGCGGCCGGCGCGCCGGTGCGCTATTTCGGAATCAACGCCATCGGCCTTCGGCGTCGCGGCTTCACTGCCGAGGCCCGGAGTGCGATCAAGCAAGCGTATCAGATGCTCTTTCAGTCCAGTTTGAACACCAGCCAGGCGGTGGAGCGCATTCGCTCGGAACTTGGCGCCGTGGAGGAAGTCAGAATCATCCTCGAGTTCATCGCCAAGTCCCGGCGCGGTCTCTTGCCCGGTAACCGCGCGCTGTCGGCCGGGGTCGAAGAACCGTGAAGCTGCAGATTCGGCAGGATCCGCCGCGCGCCGGTTTCGCGCTCATGGCCGAAGATAAGACATTGCTCGAAAAGGCCGAGCGGGGCGAACTGGAACCGACGCTGCGCTTCTATGAGTGGTCGCAGCCCACAGTATCCTTGGGATTCCATCAGCCGGAGCAAGTGCTTGACGGGGAGCGATTGCGCGCGGCACGCATGCCGTGGGTAAGAAGACCAACTGGCGGGGCTGCCGTGCTGCATAGTGAAGAGTTGACCTACGCCATCGTGATTCCCAATGTCGCCGGTGCCGGTGCCTCCGCGCGCGTGCAGGAGCTGGTCAGCCGGGCGATCGCTCTCGGGCTGCGGGACATAGGCGTGGAGGCGGATGCGGACTCGCGCGGTGAGCCTCTGACGGCTTTGCCCAACCGAAGTTCCTGCTTCGTGCGGACGTCGCGCTGGGAAGTGACCGCTCGCGGACGGAAAATCGTGGGCAGCGCGCAGCGCAGACTCACGCGGGCGATTCTGCAGCACGGTTCCATTCTGACCGGCGACGATCATCTGCGCATCACCGATTTCCTGCGGGTATCCAACGAGGCTGAGCGAGAAACGCTGCGTCGGAAGCTGGCGGAAAAGGCCACGTCAGTTGCCGCCGAGCTCGGTCATGCGATTCCGATGGAAAAGTTGCGCGCCGCGCTGACAGCAAGTTTCAGCCGCGTGTTTGCTGCGGAAGCCCCTGTGCGTGACGCGTTGCGCGACGAAGTGGGCAGGTGAGAGCGTGGCGAAGCGGCTGTTGATTCAGGGCTGCACGGGCTCCATCGGCCGCAGCGTCCTTTCGGTGATCGGCGCGCATCGAGACCGCTTTCGCGTGACGGGTCTGGCCGCGCGTTCCAGCGCCGAAGCCCTGCTCGCCCTCGCACGCGAATGGTCGGCGGAATCCATCGCCCTCGAAGACGAGACCCGCGCGGACTTCCTGCGTGCCGAGGCTGCGCGATTCGGAGGGCCGCGGATCTTTGTCGGCCGCGATGCGCTGCGAACGCAGTGTGAAGACACCGACTACGATCTGCTGGTGAACGCGGTCACCGGCAGCGCGGGTTTGGAACCGACTGCGGTCGCTCTTCGACGCGGCATCAACGTCGCCTTGGCGAACAAGGAGACGCTGGTTGCGGCGGGGCCGGTCATCACACGACTCGCGGCCGAAGGCGGCGCGCGGATTCTGCCCATTGACTCGGAACACAGCGCGATTTTCCAATGTTTGATGGGGGAGAGACAGGAGTCGGTTCGCCGTCTTTGGCTCACGACATCAGGCGGCCCCTTCTGGGGCAAAAGCGCCGCCGAGCTCGAGGGCATTACGGTCGAAGAAGCGCTGGCACATCCCACGTGGAAAATGGGACCGAAGATCACCGTGGATTCGGCCACGCTCTTCAACAAGGGCTTGGAGGTCATTGAGGCCGAGCGTCTTTTCGGAATCCCGCCCGACCGCATCGAAGTGGTGGCGCATCGGCAATCCGTGATTCACTCGCTGGTGGAGTTCACGGACGGCAGTCTGAAGGCGCAACTCAGTGTGCCGGATATGCGACTGCCGATTCTGTTTGCGCTCACGTATCCCGAACGGATTGAGAGTGACCTCGTGCGAACGGATGTTTCGCGGCTGGGCGCGCTGACGTTGGAGCCGGTTTCTCGCGATGAGTATCCGTGCCTCACTCTGTGCTATGAAGCGCTGCGCCGTGGCGGAACGGCGCCGGCCGCGCTGTCGGCGGCGGATGAAGTGGCCGTGGGCGCGTTTCTGAAGCGCCAAATCGGTTTCAACGACATAGCGCGCGTGTTGAATGAAATCTTGAAGGCGTGGCCGGATGAGCCGCTCGCCAGCTTGGCGGATGCGCGCGAGGCCGACCGGCGGGCACGGGCGATGACCCTGAAATTGATAACGCAAGGCAAGAACAACTCCATGCGGGACGCATGCTGCTGACGCTGGCCGCATTCATCGTGACTGTGGGGGTAATTATTACCATCCACGAGACCGGTCACTTTCTGGCGGCGCGTGCGACGCGAACGCGCGTCAAGCGCTTCTCCATCGGTTTCGGTCCCGCGATCGTGTCCAAGAACACCGGGGAGACGGAGTTCCGGCTGGCCTGGATTCCGTTGGGCGGATACGTTCAAATCGCCGGCATGATTGACGAATCTCTGGACGATGAAGCCATCACCGGCGCGCCGGACGAGTTCATGTCGAAGAACGTCTTTCAGAAGATGTTCATGTTGTCCGCCGGCGTGTTGATGAACTACGTCATGGCGTTTCTGATTCTCGCCGGACTGACGGTGGCCGTGGGCGTCGGTGAGGTCCGCAACACGACCGTGGGCGAGGTCATCAGCGGCATGCCGGCCATGGCCGCCGGAGTGCACGCCGGCGACCGCATCACCGCCGTGGACGAAAAGATCACGGATACATGGGAGCAGCTGGTGGCGGCCATCGGATCGGCCGGCGACACGGTGGCGATCACGCTGGACCGATCCGGCGAGGTCCTTACTCTGCGCTTCGCCACGCAGCATGCCGGCCAAGGCAGTCGCCGCCGGGTGATCGGCGTCTCGCCGCAAGTGGATGTGCACGCAGCCACCGCGGGAGACGTCATCTCGCAAGGCGCTGCCTTCTGCTATGGAACGACGGTGGGGATCATCGGGTTTCTGCGCGGCCTGGCCACCGGCGAGAGCAGCCTCTCGCAGCTGGCGGGGCCTCTCGGCGTCGCCAGAATGTCGGGGGAAAGCGTCCGTCAAGGTTCGGGTGCGTTCCTGTTCTTCATCGCCTACGTCAGCGTTTCCATCGGCTTCCTGAACATACTTCCTCTCCCCGCGCTGGACGGCGGCCACATCGTCTATGCCCTGATCGAGGCCGTTATCCGCCGGCCCATTTCCACCAAGCTCAAGCTGTGGATGCAGCAGATCGGCTTGGCGCTGCTTATCGCGCTGGTGATCTTCGTTTCCTATCACGACATTGTCCGCATCGTCTCTCCATAAGGGCCTCTGCGCCGTTCTCGTATCGCTGATCCTGTGCGCCGGCGCGCCGGCGGCCGTGGATGGTCGCCGGCAAAGCGAAAAGGCGCAGGCGCTGGATCACTTCATTCGCGGCACGGTCGCCGATGTCATGGAGGATCACTATCGGGCGATCTTCCATTATCAGGAGGCGCTGCGCTGCGACTCCACGTCTCCATTCATCTATGTCGCGCTGGCACAGGACTATGTTCTGCTGGGCAATCCGGTTCAGGCGGAAGCCTTGCTGGACCGCGCGCTGCGCCTTCAGCCCAATCATGTTCCAGCGCTGGAGTTGAAGGCGCTGCTGCTGCGCAGCATGGGCCGAAACGAGGCCGCAGTAGAGGTGCTGCGCCGTCTCGTGCAGGCGGCGCCGGATGACGGTGAGCATGTGAGTCAACTTCTGGCCGCGGAACTCGGCGCGGGAGATTTCAAAGAGGCTCAGCGCCTCCATGAACGCCTGAAGGCAACGGGCAAGGACGACGTTAGCGTGTTGGACCGGCAAGTGCTCGCGGTTTACCTCAGCGTCGGTCAGTTCGAGCGCGCCGCGACGCTTCTCGATCAGCTGATCGCTCAAGACAGCACGGATGCAGGTCTGGTGTACGCGCTGGGGAACTGCCGTCTTCAACAGGGGGATACGACCCGCGCGGAGGAATTGCTGCGGCGCGCCAATCGCATGGAACCCGGCGAGCCGCGCTACTGGATTGCACTGGCCGCGGTTGCCATGGGGCGGCAAGACTTCGCGCGCGTCACGGACTTGGTGGACAGCGCACTGGCCCGCACACCGCCGCACGCGAGTCTTTTCAGCCTCAAGGGTCTGGCTCTCTATCGAACTGGCAAGCTGGCGGAGTCCATTCCGGTGTTCCAGCAGGCGATAGAGCTGGATTCCACCATGTACGTGGCCATGGGCAGTCTGGCGCTGGTCTATGATGAGCTGGACAGCGTGGAGCGAGCCGTTGAACTCTACGAGCGTGCCATTCGCCTGTCGGACAGTGCGGCAACTTATCTGAACAATCTGGCCTACACCTATGCGTCCCGTGGCACGGAGCTGGAGCGGGCGAAGGCTCTGGTGCGCCGCGCGCTGGAAATCGAGCCCGACAACAGCGCCTATCTGGACACGATGGGCTGGGTCGAATACGGCCTCGGGGACTATCGCGCCGCCATCCGTTGGCTGGAGAAGGCGCGGCGCGCCGATCCCTCCAACACGGCCACGCTTGAACATCTGGGTGATGCGCAACTGAAACTCGGCAAGCGGTCGAAGGCCCTGCGCTATTATCGAGAGGCTTTGAGAATTGACCCGGCCAATGAAAAACTGCGTCGCAAGATCGAGCCGTAAACTCGGCGTGGTGCTCGTGCTCGCGGGAGCGCTTCTTTCCGGCTGTGCCGCGCGCAGTGTCCTGGGCACGTACCGGCAGAGCCCGCAGCTGGCCACCCTCGCGCTTCATGCGGCGCTCGACCGCTCGGAGGCGTGGCGTTCGCTCAGCGCGCGTGTCCAGCTGAAGATTGTGGTTCCGGGTACTCGCGTTCGCGCCAAGGGGCATGTCCTGTTTCTGGCCGGCGAGCGATTTGAAGTGGGTTTCGTCAAGCCGTTCGACCGTTTCATCGGCAACTTCTACGTCACGCCCACCCAGTTTGTCTACTGGGACTTGAAAGTCTCGCCGACGGTCTACGCATCCACCGACACTCTGACCCTGTCCCGGTTCATAGCGGCGGCCGTTCCCAACTGGGAGCCGCGTGATCTTCTGCCGTTTCCCGTCAGCGGCCGGACCGGCGGTTTTCAGATGGACTCGAGCTGGCGCAGCGGTACGACGATTTACGTCTCGGGCCGCAGTGACGGCGCGCGGCACACTCTGGTCTTGTCCGCCGCCGACGGGCGCGTTCTCGAAGAGTCCATCGAGCGGGCAGGGCGTGATCTCATGGTTAAACGCTTCTCGAAGCCTGCGCAGATTCGCTTCTGGCCCGTGGCCCGGCGCGTGGTCTGTTCGGATTCTTCCGGGCAATCCACCTTCACTTGGACCTTGAGCGGAATTGCTCTCGACGCCGCCGACTTCCAACCTGACCGATTGGCCGAGGATTCCAGCAACACGGGAACCAATCCATGAATCCTGCCTCATCCTCCCCGCGCATGAGCGTGGTCATTCCGCTGTTTAATGAAGCCGAATCCATTCCCGAACTGTACCGCGAGCTGACCGATGTCTTGTCCCGCATGGGGACAGACTATGAGCTGCTGTGGATTGACGACGGAAGCCGGGATGCCTCGCTCTCAATTTTGCGCGAGCAGGCGCGTCAGGACCCGCACGTCCGGGTGATCTCCTTCCGCCGGAATTTCGGAAAGTCCGCGGGGCTGGCCACGGGATTCCGCGCGGCGCGGGGCGCGATCGTCATTACCATGGACGCGGATTTGCAGGATGATCCGGCCGAGATTCCACAGTTGCTGGCCAAGTTGAATGAGGGCTATGATCTGGTTTCGGGCTGGAAGCAGAAGCGCCATGATCCCATCAGCAAAACGCTTCCCTCCAAGTTCTTTAACCGGGTGACCGGCAGCCTGTCGGGCATTCGGCTGCACGATTTCAACTGCGGACTGAAGGCCTATCGCCGCGACGTGGTGAAAGACCTTCCCGTCTACGGCGAACTGCACCGTTTTCTGCCCGTGCTCGCCTTCAAACAGGGCTACCGCATCGCCGAAATTCCGGTGCGTCACCGTGCGCGCGTGCACGGCAAGACCAAGTTCGGCGCGAACCGTTTCCTCAACGGCTTCTTCGATCTGCTGACCGTGCTGTTCATCTCCGACTACAATCGCGCGCCGCTCCATCTGTTCGGCTCGCTCGGCCTGTTGTGCGCCGTGGCCGGTCTGGCCATCAACGTGTATCTGAGCATCGGCTGGCTGAAAGGCGCGTGGATCGGGAACCGGCCGTTGCTCTTCCTGGGAGTTCTGCTCATGGTCATCGGCGTGCAGTTCTTTTCCTTCGGACTCATCGCCGAGAAGATGGTCAACATGAGCGAACGCGACCGCGAATATTCCATCAAGTACGACAGCGCCGCCGGCGAGAGCGCGGACGCCTCGTCGCAGCCGTCCGCCTGAGGCCTTTCATGTGGATCGGTCGTCGCC
>JAPKYT010000085.1 GCA_026394155.1 bacterium
ACGATCTGCCTCTGGAAACCACCTCCGACTTCGCGATCCAGACGGGGTACGGCCTGTCACCCGTGCTCCGGCCGGGCGCACATCCCTACTACAACGTGACGGTGGCTCACGCGCGCCATCCCGGAGCGCGGGAGTTCCCCAGCCTTGCGGTGCAACTGACGGCGGTGGGGCGGGACACGACGCGCATTCCGCGGCCGCCGCTGCCCGATTCGCTGGCCATCGCGGTGGATTCGTTGGTCACGATTGTGGACGTTTTTCAGCCGTGGCGGCAGGTCAGCATTTTTAACGCGGCGGTGCCGGCCTCCTTCCGGCCGCTGCGCTACACGGTCACGGTCAAGCTCGATCCACAGAATCTCATTCCCGAGTTCTACGAGGACAATAACACCTTCACCGGCACGCTGACCAACATCAATCTCTTTCCGGTCACGTACGTGCGCGGAACGTATCAGCCGCGGCTGCCCGACGAGACGGCGGCGCAGCGCTATCGGGCGACGGGCATCGCCGACACGATTTGGCTGAAGATGCTGCCCGGCGGGCTGCCGGTGGACAGCTCCACGCTGATCTATTTCGGCCCCACCGCCATGACCAGCGTGGAGTTGGTTCCGCTGGCGGCGGCGGGCATTCGACCGCCGCGGCCCGGCGTCGCCAACTACCGCTACCGCGTGACGCTGGCGGATTCCAGCGAGCGGTTGGCGACCGGAGCGCGGGTGGAGGTCACCGCCTCGGTCAAGGCGGCGGTGCATGCCGCGACGTTGTCTCAGGCCGTCGGCCGCATCCATTTGTTCCGTCATCGCAACGAGTCTCCCTTCTGGACGCCGTTGGACGAAAGGCAAGTGACGGTGTTCCGCGTGGACACGACCTTGGGGGTGGACACCACCGGCGGCCAGACGGTGATAGACACCGTCTTGGTGATCACCGGCCACGTGTCGGGGGTGGCTTCGGAACTGGGACATTTCGCGGCGTTCCAATTCACGGACACGCGCGGGCCGACCATCGAACTGGCGGTGGACGGGATGCGCTTCACGCCGCATTCGCTGCTGCCGCGGCACCCCTCCATTTACGCCACGCTCGGCGATTACAGCGGCATTGACCGTCGTCCGGGCAAGTTTTATTTCGTGATCGATCAGGACACCATTCCCGAAGCGGAGATCGCGTGGTCCGATTCACTGACCTCGGGCGGCCCGATGAGCGCGCTGGTGCGTCCGGTGCTGGAGCCCGGCCACCACGTGATCCGGGTGAGGGCCACCGACAACACCGGCCTTTCCGACAGCCTCGTCAGCGACTTTGAGGTACGCGGCACGTTCGGATTCGAGTGGGCGATCAATTACCCGAATCCCTTCAGCCGCAGCACCACCATCTCCTACGTGCTGACCGATGCCAGCGACGACTTCGTGGAGGCCAGAGTCTACACGGTCTCGGGGCGGCGAGTGCGCACGTTTCGGGAGGGCTTGCGCTCGGTGACCAATTACCGCGAGCTGCGGTGGGACGGCTGCGACGAGACGGGGCAAGAACTGGCCAACGGCGTGTACTTCATCAAGCTCATCGCCAAGCAGGGCGACCAGAAGGTGGAGAAGATCATCAAAGTGGCCAAAGCGCGATGAGCAAGCGAGCCGTCCTACTGATCGTCCTTCTTCTGGCGTGGACCGCCGCGGCGCGGGCCGCCAAGTACGCCGGCGAGTTTCTGGAAATCGGCGTGGGCGCACGCGGCGTGGGCATGGGCGGGGCCATGACGGCGCACACCGACGATCCCATGAGCTTCTACTGGAATCCGGCGGGCATGGGCTACCTCACCGGGCCGTGCGTGTCGGGAATGTACGCCGATTTGTGGGACGGCCTCGCCAACTACTCGGTGGCGGGGTTGGCGCTGCCGGTGAGCGGGGCGGTGTTCAGCGTGAACTACGTGCGGCTGGGTGTGCCCAACATCGAGGAGCATCCCGACTACGCGCTGGCCTCAAACCGGGTCGTCAACGGCGACACTCTCTCGGTGCAGGAATATCTGCTGGCCACCGGCGCGCGCCCGCGGGGCGTGTTCGGAGCCAACGAAACGGCGCTCTTTTTCACCTTTGCCAAACTCAACCGGCTGACGCTCGATTTCGGCTGGTCGTATTTCACTCTGCCCATAGACCTGCCGATCGGAGCGAACCTGAAGATCATCAGCCAGAGTATGAAGGAGGCCACCGGTTCGGGAATCGGGGCCGACTTCGGCGCGCAAATTCGCGTTCGGCTGTCCGATCTGATTTGGGAGAAGTGGAAGGCCTCTTTCGCCTGGGGGTTCAACTGGCAGGACGCGACGCGCACGGCGGTGGACTGGGGCCAGAACAATTCGGATGCGATTCCTCCCAATTTCCGGCAGGGCTTTGCCTTCACGCAGCGGCTTCCCGGCCGCAACAGCCGCCTCATCGTGAGCTACGACGGCGAGAAGCGCTGGGACTACACGCGTCACGTGGGCGCGGAGTACCGCTTCGAGGACGTGCTGGCTCTGCGCGGCGGATACTGGGGTGGAGAATGGACGGCGGGCGCGGGCGTGGCCGTGTGGCGGGCGACGGTGGATTACGCCTATCTTTCGCGCGAGCTGGGCGCGACGCACCGGCTGAGTGTTTCCCTCAAACTCCGCTGAGGTGAGTGACCATGATCTCTGTGCGGCGCTGGCTGTGGATTCCGTTCTTGGCCGCGGCCCTGTTAGGGGGATGCGGCGAGGATCAAACCGCGGGCGACGATCTGCCGCCCTCCAAACCGCTTTGGGTGGCACGTTCGGCCGACGACATGTATCCGCAGCGCGGGATTCGCGCCCAACCGGTGAGCAGCGACGTTCAGCATCATGTGCGGCTGGAATGGTACGGCAATCCCGAGCCCGACGTGAGCCGCTATGTCATTCTGCAGGCGCCGGAGGAATTCGGTCCCCTAAACGGCTACGCGGTGGCCGATCTGCGCATCGGAGTGGATCTGGAGGCGGGGCAGGCGCAGTACGCGTGGGTGAACGTGGGAAACGGTACCGGCGGCGCGCCGCTCGATCTTCTGGCCCCCCATCCCGAAACCGGTTTCAGCCGCGGCTATTACTGGATGATTCTGGCTTACGACACGGCGGGCAACCGCTCACAGATATCGGACGCGCAGTACTACCGCTTGATCAACAATCCCTACGACGTGTTCGTGCGGCGCGACACGGCCAACGTGTACGCGGTCAATTGGAACTATCAAGGGAACCCGGACGTGCTGCTGTCCTATTACATGATCCGCGTTTACGGCCAGGCGGGCGGCCCGGATTCGGTGGTCTGGTGGCAGCAGGCGATCCGCTACGAGAGCAGCGAAACGGTGTACATGGACTTTTCGCAGTCGCAGGCGCCGCTGCGCGCCGGACAGACGTACGTTTGTCAGCTCAACGCCATTTCCACCCGCCGCACCGAGGGCCACGCCGATTCACTGGCCGGGGCGGCGATGTTCACCACATTCGTTTACCAGAATTAGCGAGCGACCGGAGGAGCGATGCGCAGAAGTCGCGCGGGATACACCGTTGGGGTCAGTCTCTTGGCCTTTCATGTGGCGCTGTTTGTTCCCCTCGCCGCTGTGGCGCAGGAAACGCAGCAGGGCATGGTGCGGCAGACGATGCCCGTGATTCGGCAGGTGGGTGAAGGCAGTCAGTACTATCTTGGACAGGCCAACGAGTTGCTGATCCGGGTCAACGTCTGGGGGCGGGTGCTGCGGCCGGGAGAGTACTTCGTGCCGGCCACCACCGATCTCATCACGCTTATTTCGGCGGCGGGTGGACCGATACCGAAGGCGCGGCTGAACGACGTGCAGGTAGTGCGAATGTCGGCCGCGGGACAGGAAGGCGAGGTGATTGAGGTCAACCTGAAGAAGTATCTGAAGACCGGCGACAAGCGGCTCATCCCCGCGCTCAAGCCGGAGGACACGGTCATCATTCAAGGCTCGGTTTGGCTATTGGTGGCCGACATCGCGCAGGTCGTCAGCGCGGTGGCGGTGGTGGGCAGCGTCTACTATTATTTCTGGGTGACGCGCAGATAACGCCGTCTGGGATATCGCGAAATGGAAAGCCGCGTGCGTCTGTCGCACGCGGCTTTCATGTTTGTACCGAACAACTCGCCATCGCGGGTTTGTAAACCCACGACGGCGATCATCTTGATATGACTTTAATAGGCCCACGGACCTCCGAAGGGCCCAATGTCAGACCGTGATCCGTCCGAATCAAGAATGTCCGGGTTGCCAGCATCAATGCAGGGCGACTCCGGAAGCAAGCGGCCCTCCTGCAGGTCTATGAGCGGGTCGGCATGAAAATCCCCAGGGCCCGGTTCAAACCTGTCATTGTAGTCGCTTCCATTCATCCAGAATGCGTCATATCCATATTGCAGAGGGTTGCCGTACAAGGCGGCATTCCAGAATGCGACGTTCCTGACATGTTGAAGGATGTTGTTGAAAAACTCTCCCCAGTGATAGCCAACCTGTACACCTCCGTCACTGCCTGAGAACAAGTTGTTGACGATTCGGCCTGACGAGTAGCCGGTAATGAGGAGCCCCTCCGCGGAGTCGGCAAAGAACACATTGTTGTACAGATTGACTCGGCTACCGTCCCCGAGATAGGCGAGATTGACCCCTCCTACCATTGAAAACCCCCTGACGGCCGAAAGTTCCCGACCGCCTGGAATGTATACGCAATTGTTCACTCCTGCGGCATTTATTTCGCACCTCAGCGGCCCGTGTTCCGATTCGATCCAGATGCCTTTGCCGAAGGTGTTGAGAGTTTCGTAGTACGTGCCGTCGCGGACGCGGATGGTGTCGAAATCCTGCGCCGCGTTGATGGCGGCCTGAATGGTGGCAAGGCTGTCCGGCACCCAAAGCACACGCGGCCCTTGGGCGATGCTGTTCACGACGTTCACGCGCAGCACCGGACTGATGCCTAAGTTCTCATACTGATCCCACGCCCGTGCCTCGCACAGATGCACGCCGTCCAGCAGAGAATCCGTGACCAGCTCGAAGCGATAAGGCGGAGCGGTCAAGGTTTGGTCCTCGCTCCCATCCACATACAGCTTCACGCGCAAAATGGCTGAACTATCGAGTACCGCAACATCCAGCCCGACCGTGCCGCGTACTTCCGCGTCCATGGCCGATTGCCACTCGACAGTTGGCCCTTGCCAATCCATCGGCCCGTTGATGTTCGTGACTTCGTCTCCGCAACCACCAAACAGCAGAGCGAGCGACAAAGTCACAAAGGAGATGAGCAATTTCTTCATGGTTATCCCACCTTCAGCTTGTACCCGTTGGAATCCATGTCCTGCAGATACTGGGTATTCGCTTGATTTCCCCATGAAGCCATGATACACCTCTCTTCGTTTTGCGGCCCCCTTACATCGTGTAAGCCCACGGGCCTCCGAAAGGGCCGATATCGGAGCGTGAGCCGTCTATGTTCAAGATTTCCGGATTGCCAGCGTGCAGTGCAGGCGACCCCGGCAGGAGCGTGCCGTTCGCAAGATCGAGCATTGGATCGCCGTAGACGTCTCCGATCCCCGGCTCAAAATTGAAATAGTTGCTCCCGTTCTGCCAGAAAAGGTTGTAGCCGTATTCGAGCGGATTCGTGTACAAAGCTGCGTTCCATTGCCCATAACGGCTACAGTTTCGAATGATGTTGTTATAGGATGACCCCCACGTGTAGCCAAGGTCCACCCCCACCTGCCCACCTTCGAAGAGGTTATTGTGAACCAACCCTCCAGCATAATCTGATCGAATTAGACCGGTCTTGGTAGTATCGGAGCTCATGACATTGTTGAAAATGTCTGCAAGGCAATCATCCCCAAGACCGACAACGATTTCTGCGCCAGTGAGGTGAAAACCTCTTACTGTGCAAGAACGGGGGCCAGAGGCTATGGCCAGCGTGTTGTAGGAGTCGCTGCCATTGATTGCGCAGAATTGCGGGCCATGTTCTGATTCCAGCCAAATTCCTTTTCCAAATGTATTCAGTATTTCTTGGTAGGTGCCGTCACTGACTCTGATGGTGTCGAAATCCTGCGCCGCATTGATGGCGGCTTGAATGGTGGCAAGACTGTCCGGCACCCAGAGCACTCGCGGCCCTTGGGCGATGCTGTTGGCAACATTGACACGGAGCACGGGACTGATGCCGAGATTCTCGTAGTGATCCCACGCTCGCGCCTCGCAGAGGTGAACACCATCCCCAAGAGAGTCTGTGATAACCGTGAAGCGATAAGGTGGAGCGGTCAAGGTTTGGTTCTCGCCTCCGTCCACATACAATTTCACGCGCAAGATGCTCGAACTATCGTGCACCGCCACATCAAGCCCGACCGTGCCTCGCACCTCCGCATCCATCGCCGACTGCCACTCGACCGTGGGGCCTTGCCAATCCTGCGGGCCGACAACCTGCGTGATGTTCTCTTCCTTGCAGCCGGCCACGAAGCACGCGGCTACGAAAATGAACAAGAGTGCGTACATGACAGCACACCTCCGGTGAGAATCCGACTCGGCCTTATAGCATTCAGACAAGATCACAGGCCGGTGGGTGTCCACCGGCCTGCGTGATTTTCGAAAAGGGCGAAATGAGATGCGCTACTTAAGCAGCATCATCTTGCGGCTGAGGGTTCCCTCCGGGGTGGTCATCGTGTAGAAATAGAGACCGGCCGGGAGGCCGCTGCCGTCGAAGCTCACCTCGTAAACACCGGGCGGGCGGGAATCGTGAATCAGCACCGCCACTTCGCGGCCCAGAAGATCGAAAACGCGCAGACTGACCGCTCCGCCCTCGGCCAAGCCAAAGCGAAGTTCGGTGGCCGGGTTGAAGGGATTGGGATAATTCTGGGCGAGGAAGAACTGCTGGGGCAAGCCGTCACCCGGCGGAGTCATCGCCTCTCCGTGCCGGATCACCACCGGATAGGGCGCGTAGGCGCACACCTGGTTGACCGCATCGGTGACGACAGCGAGCGGATGATAGACTCGACCCTCCATCAGACTGGCGGTGTTCCACACCAGAGAATCCGGCCCGTCCAGCTCGTTGCGTTGCCCTCCGGAAAGCGGCAGACCCGCGCACCCGAGCGTATCCACGTCGGTGTAGAGGCGGATCAGCCCCACCTCCAGTGAGTCAAAACATTCCCAACGCAAGACCGCCGTGGAGTCCGCCCACAGCGTGTCGGTGGACGGCGTGAGCCAGTGGAACACCGGCGGCAGATTGGGCGGCTCGATGTGATAGCTGACCTGCGCGGTGTTGTTGTTCTCGTTGGTTTCGGGGAGGCTGTCCAGATAGTCCACTTCGAGCGTCACGGTGTGCTCGCCGGAATCCTGCACCACCCACGATGCGGTATACGAACCCACGGACATTCCCTGCCAAGCGCGCGTCACCAGCGTGTCATAGATCACCGTGGTGTCCATCAGCGCACGGACTCTGAAGGGCGGGTAACGATCCAGACCGCCCATGCACGTGCCCCAACTGCAGATGGCCATCAGCGTGTCGCCCATGCGCGGCTCAAGGGCAGCCGACGAGTCGGGCCGCAGGAGCGCAACGCTCCAGGCCACGGCGTCCATTCCGCCGTCATCCCACATGATGGTTACGTTGTCAATGAACGCCCCGAGATTGACGGTGCTGTTGCTGTTGGCCCGGAACCACCACCACACGTAGACCTGAGACTGTCCTAACAGGGACACGCTGTCGCCGGTCTGCATGTTGCGCAGATTGGAGAGGTCCATCTCCCACCTTTGCCACGAGGATCCCATGATCCCGCTGTAGCCTCCCGCCTTCTGCATGACGTTGAACGAGAGCTGGGGCGTAAGCGAGGCGCCCCAGTAGACAGAATCGCCGTTGGCCTCGGACTTGTTGTACATGAAGAAGGAGACCTGCGCCTCCACCGCCGCCGATAGATTGAACGGGCCATAAACCACGTACCCGCTGTAATTGGGGCGATACATATCGAACTCGGGATCGTTGGCGGGGGGACCGCCGATGCACCACAGCGCCTGAATGCTGTGCGGGCACATGGCGGTGCTGAAGTAGCGGTCCTGATGTCCCCAACTGTCATTGGGCGGGCTGGGATTGCGCTGCCACGAGCGGCCGGAGTAGGGTGGCGACTGAAAGGGCCACACCCAGCCGGAGGCGCCCGGAACCTGATCAAAACACTCCTGCAGAACGAGGTTCCAGCAGGCGTGAGCCGGCCGCTCCGGCCACGCCAGCAACAACACCGCCGTCAGCGGCAGGAGAACCGCCACGGCCGGGCCACGGAGGATTCGTCGAAGCATCAGCATCATGGTTACCCCTCCAGTCGAAGAATTCACGCGATCTTTTCGCCCGCGCGGGGCGGGCCGATTCCTTTCGGCAGTCTGCCGCGGACCGGAGTCGGTTGCGGTTCGCGCGTCCCGCAACCGGCCCTGAGCCGGAGACTACTTGAGGAGCATCAGTTTTTGCGTGGCGTGGTTTGCCGTCCCGCCCGCCGCATCCAACCGGCAGAAGTACAAGCCGCTGGGCAAACCGGTCGCATTCCAGTGTGCCTGATGCTCGCCTGCATCCTGCACACCGCGGGCCGGCACGGCCACCTCACGGCCCAAAACGTCAAAGATTCGCAGCGAAAACTCGGATCGCTCGGCCAACGCGTAGGGAATTGTCGTGACCGGATTGAACGGATTCGGATAGGCCGCTCCCAAAGAGAACTGGCGCGGAGCAACCTCCGGTCGCGGCTCGGCGGCCAGTCCCTCGATCAGCCAGCGCACCGTGCGCGCCAGCACGCTGTCGCGGTCCGCCTCATTGTCAATCGCCTCCATACCGAAGCCCATGAGCACCGCGCGGTAGCCATTTCCCTGAACGCGCACGCCGGCATGGTATTGCGAGCCGGCGAACTCCCACATGATGGTGGCCATCTCATCGCTGGGATTCATGGCCGAGGGCCGGGTTTGATTGTCCGCGCCGCTGCCGCCGTGAATGGAGAAGTCCAGTCCGTCGCTGATAGGATCGCCGGCCACGCCGCTCACCGTCTGCGCCTGCGGATACGGAGCCTGGAATTGAGAATGCAAGTAGTTCGGCAGGAAGGTCGAGGTTCGCAGGTCAACAGGGATGTTCTGGCCGGTAAGCAGCAGAGCTCCGCCGCGCTCCAGCAGGCCCGCCAGCATGGCTTGCTCGAGGAAGCTGACCGACTGGCCGACCGCATTGGCGCCCGTGAACCAGATGACCAGATCGGGCGTGTCCAGCAGCTCGCTGGGCACATTGTCCAGCGTCACGTCCCACACGCCATAGGAGCGCGTGGAAGGAATGGCCGTGGGCAGGGCGTTCAGGATGAAGTTTTCCACGTTGCCGTAGTCGGCGCCACCGTCGTCATCCACCAAGAGGACGTTGGGATTGGCCAGCGCGCGGAAGGTCTCCACCTCTTGCACCGCCGGATCGCCCGCACTGACGGCCGTCACGTTGGTGACCATCATGCCGGTGTGGCCGTTGGGATTGAAACGCACCTGCAACCACGCCTGACCGCCGACCGCCAAAGGCACCTGAATGCTGTCGGAGTGAGCCGGAATGCCGGGAGACTCCACGCTGCGCGTCCAGCCGTCGGCCCGATGACCGGACAGGCGCACCGTGTAGAGATCCTCATTGCAGCTCACGTTCTTGAGCAGGATGAGGTAGTCGGCCTGATCGGTCGGGTACATGTAGATCTGTCGCGGGTCATCGCAGGTGACCTCCATGCCCCACATGGGACGGACCGGGAAGATCGCCGCCTGATGCATCCACTTGCTGGTGTAGTCCTGAATGAAGACCACCACCGAAAGATCGGTGGCATTCCAGTTCGCGGCCTTGTTCAGCGTGCCGGAGAAATTGTAGGTTTGACCAAGTCCCACGCTGATGGTCTGACCGTTGGTGTTGGGCCACATGTCGCGGAATACGCTGTAGAACTCGGTCTCGCCGTTCAATCCGCCGCTGGCCGACACCAGATTGGTGATGAGCGCCACAAAGAGCTGCGTGTTCGAGAGTGCACTGTCGCTGGCGGTAATCGTTCCCGAGAACTCTACCGCGGTTGGACTGGTGGCGCAGGCAACTCCTCCGTCAAAAGTGATGGAGCAGGGGGCCGGCACGGCGCGAAGAGTCCGAATCGTATTCCGCAACCAGGACGCGGACTGTTGGACCACGGTCCGGCCGTTAAGAAAGCCGTAGGGCACTCCGATGGCCGCCACGCCGTAGTAGTTGATGCGGGCCGCGTTCTCCGAGGTGTTCCAGAGATAGAACGGATCATTGTTGATCGTCGGCCACCAACCGTGGTACTTGATGACCACCACCGTGTCGTGCCCCATGGCCTCCACCACTTGCCGCTCGGTGGGATTCCAGCCGGCGCAGTAGCCGCAGTTCCACTGCGTGAAGCCTTCGAGAAGAACCGTGCGGCGAGCGGCCAAGGCCGGACTCGCGATCAGCCCTGCCAATGCCATCCCAAGGAATAAGGTTGTCCAGCGCGGTCTCATCGGGCCTCCCTGCGGTAGTCTTTCTCGTGCTGTTTCACAAGCGGACTTAAACAATATAATATACAACACATCAGAAGTTAATCAAGCTCTTCCGGGGTGGATTTCCGAGCCTGCCTTTCCCCTGCGGGCCGGGATGGCGAGGAGCCTCCCGTCCACACCCGGTCCCCTATGCCACGGTGAGAGCAAGATTTGTGACTCCTCCGGCAAGCCGCGCCTGCCCCGGGGATGATTTCTGCGCATCTGACGGCGACGCCGGAAGGCAGGCCGAGAGGCACGCGGTCTTCAAACGCGCGGGGCGGCTTGTGGCCGCCCCGCCTGCGCCGGACATGTGCCCCAGCCACCTCCGGTATGGCGATTTCAGCCTCAGTGACCCGCGGACGGCTTGAGTGTGAACCCCTCTTGCGCCAAAGCCTCCCGGAACTCGGTTTCAATGTGCGCCAGAGCTTCGGGAGAATTGGCCTCGAAGCGCAGCACGAGGGTCGGCTGCGTGTTGGAAGCCCGCGCCAGACCCCAGCCGTCGGGGAAGCGCACGCGCACGCCGTCGAGATCGAAGGTCTCGTAGCCCTTCTTCTTGAAGGTATTCTTGACTTTCTCCACGAGGCCGAACTTCACGTCGTCAGGACAGTCCACCCGGATTTCGGGAGTGTTGAAGGCGGGCGGCAAGTCGGCCAGTTCTTCATGCAGCGGATGATCGAGGCGGCTGATGATTTCCGCCAGACGGCAAGCCGCGTAGATGCCGTCGTCGAAGCCGAAGTAGCGGTCGGCGAAAAAGAAATGGCCGCTCATCTCGCCCGCCAAGACCGCCTTCTCGCTCCACAACTTGTTCTTGATGAGCGCGTGGCCGGTCTTCCACATGATAGCGCGGCCGCCGTGTTTGGTCACGTCGGCGAAGAAATTGTCGCTGCTCTTTACGTCGGCGATGATGGCCGCGCCCGGATGCTCCTTCAGAATCGAGCGCGCGAACAGCGTCATCAGTTGATCGCCCCAAATGATCTTGCCGTTCTGGTCAATCACTCCCAGGCGGTCGCCGTCGCCGTCGAAAGCCACGCCTACTTCCAGACCTTTCTCGGCCACCAGCTTTTTCAGGGAAACAAGATTCTTTTCCACGGTGGGATCGGGATGATGATTGGGAAAGCGGCCATCCACCTCGCTGAAAAGATCGTAGGTGGTGGCTCCCAATGCGCGGAAGATTTTCGGCGCCACCAGTCCGGCCACGCCGTTGCCGCTGTCCATGCCCACGCGCACCGCGCGCTCGAGCTTCAAATTCTGTGAAAGCCACTCGACGTAGGGATCGAGGACGGCATAGCTCTTCACCGGCGGGGGCGAGCTCTTTTCGTAATCATTGCGCTCGATGAGGCCGCGGATGTCCTGAATCTGCTGGCCGTAAACGGCGGTCTTGCCGAGAGCCATTTTGATGCCGTTGAACTCGGGCGGATTGTGCGAGCCGGTGACCATGATCCCGCCGTCCATCGAAAGATGTGGCACGGAAAAATAAAGCACCGGCGTGGGGCATTGGCCGACGTCGCTGATCTGAAGGCCCGTCGAAGTCAGACCCTCTTTCAGATCGCTCGCGATGCGCTCGCTCGAGAGCCGTCCGTCGCGGCCCACGGTGAAACGCTGCGCGCCCTGCCGTTTCAAAAACGTGCCGATGCCTTTGCCCAGATCGCGCACAATCGGCGTGGTGAGATCGGTCTCGACCAGCCCGCGAATGTCATACTCACGAAAGATGTTGGGATTGATGGGCATGTGCTTCCTCTATCGCATTTTCGAAATGTGATCAGGTCTCCCCCTACTTCAGTAGGGGGAATAAGGGGGTCTCTTCTCTAAGGCGCACTACCGTGCGGCAATACCGGAGCGGGTTCATCTTCTCCGCCGAGCAGGGGTCGCCGACCCTGCCGGAATCGGGCAAGGCGGTCGGAGACCGCCACTAGTTTCTTTCGGGGCTCCCCCCACTTCAGTACACTACTGTCTAAATGTATGTTGCCGTGCGGTGAGGGTTTCCATTCTGGGGGTCGAGAGACCTATCCGTGTCGTTCGAGTAGCGCGCGGGGCCGGCGCAAGCGGCGGCCGCCGCAGTGAGACCCCTCGCTGAGCCCGCGGT
>JAPKYT010000090.1 GCA_026394155.1 bacterium
GGTGAAGACAATCTGCTCGCGCGGCACGTCGCGCGGAATGGGCGAGGGCGTGCTTTCGGTGGAATAGACTTGCGGCCGGCATTGCAAAAGATAAAAGTCGCGGCCGTCAAAGGCAAATTCGATATCCACCGGCGTACCCAGAGTCTCCTGCAGCACGCGCAGCATGGTCTGCATCTGCTTGACGAATGGCGTTTTGGCGACCAGCCCTTCAAACGTCACGCAGAAATGCTCCTGCTTCAGATCGGTCGTGAGCGGATCCGGAGGCTGCAAACGCTGATCGCGGCAGAGGGACAGCACCAGGGGCATCCACGGAATCTCGTGGCCGAACTCGCGAAAGACGTCCTCCACGGTTCTGGTCTCAAAGCGATTCGTCTCAAGATTGATAACGTCCATCTTGTTGGGCGAGTAGCGCATCACCTCGTCCACGGTCACGTTGACCCGCAGCCCGGGCTGGCCGGGGGCGATGAGAATCGGATAGTCGTCGCTCAAACGATCCACTGCGCGCGTTCCCAATCCCGGCACCATGCGCATCAATCCGTCCTCGCGGCGAATGCGCGGCGACCAGCGGAACTCATTATTGCTGAAGGCGACTCCGGCGAAAGCCGGGAAAAAGTAGCGGCCCACCCGCGTGCCCACCACCTCCTGAATCATGATCCCCATCTCCTCGCGGAAATCGAGCAAGCCGCGCTCGGCGCGGTACTGAATGGGATCCGGTCCGAAGGTGGAGGAATAGACTTCGGCGATGGCGTCCATGAGCGCGTCCAGCCGCTGCCGCTTGCTGCCCTGATTGGCCAGAAACAGGCTCTTGTACTTGCCCGAGAAGGCGGACCCGAAGCGGTCTTCGAGAAGACTCGAGCTGCGCACGATCAGCGGCCGTTCCTCGAAATCGTCCAGAGCCATTGAGAGACCCTGCACGATCTCGGGCGTGAAGCTGGAATGCTTGAAGACCTGGACGATGTGCTCGTACTCGCGCCGGATCTCCTCGATCTCGTGGTACTTGTGCTCCACCAGCTCTTCGAGATCGTTGTAGGTTACGAAGCTCAGCAGTGCGTCCGAAGTCAGATACCACGTCTTGGGCGTCTTCACGTTCCGCAGCACCTCATGGCGCGCGCTGGCCTGCTGCACGATGAGCGCCGCCAGAAAGAGCCCCGCGCTCTTGCCGCCCAGCTTCCCTTGGCTGCTCGCCGGGAAAATGATGCGGTGCAGAAGATCGTAGAAGTCGCTCACCGACACGTGCTCTTTGGCCACCGTGATCCATTCGATCTGGTCGGTGAAGAAACGCTGCAGCAGCGCCACCTCCACTTCCTTCTCGGTGGCGGGGGACAACTCCACCCCCTCGGCGGCGATGTGCTGAAAGCGGCGGATGGCGTCGGCGATTTCGCCCAGTGATGAGCTGTGATTCTCCAGCGCCCTCACCAAAAAACTCGTGCGGTCCTCTTGGATCCATCTCTGAATCCAACCGAGAATTTCCTGATCGGGGAAATAGGCGGCCGCGATTTCAAATACGTCCATGCCGAGCTGCACGATGCGATCCAGCGCGTCGCGCGGCGTGGGACGGTTCTCGTCATCGGGGGATTGAGTCTCCGAGTGCACCCGAGTTTGCAGCATTTCCGCCTCGGGAATGCCCCGCGAGCGCAGCCGCACGAATAGCTTGCGAAGGATCCGCCGGTAGAGATTCTGATCCGTGCGCTGCAGAAGGTCCACCACCGCCCGCCATTCCCCCTCGCGCGAACGGGCCACATCTTGCGCCGCCTGCACGTCCAGATTCAGCCGCCGCAGCCGGTGAAACTCAATGAAGTGCCCCAGCCGGTCGGCAATGGTGGTGAGGAGTTGGGCCTCCTCTGTGAGGAAAGGCCCCGCGTCGGAGGGCGGCGTTATTTCCGTGTAGTATACACTTAGGCGTCCCGCCACTTCCCCCTGCACCAGAATGTCAGCGTGGAGTCCCCACCGAGTCTCGGTGAAACCTTCCGGTGCGTAGGTCGTATCGGCATACTTCAATACTGCCCGGCACTTCTCCGGATGCTGCCAGCCCGGAGGGATGGACTGAATGACCCCCCGGAAGACCGTGGGGAGTGTGGCGTCGGCGTCGCGCAGGATTTCTTCGACCCGGTACAGGCAGCCCAGTTCCTTGGCGCGTTCCTGCAACGCCCAGAGCATCTTTTCCGTTGGTTGGTTGGAATCGGACATGACCGGACGCTCTCTCTGATACAATGCTAACCAAACTCCGCCGGCAGATCGCGCGCGATCTGCAGCGTCTCAAGGCTCTCGCGGATCACTTGACCGCCGAGCCAAACGACGTATTATCGAATACTGTTCCGCGAACGTTTCGTCAGGCCGCACCCGCACCGGGCAGCCTCCAATTCCCCTTTCGCTTTGTGTGGGGGGTTAATCATGGTCGAATACGGGGTATTCCGGAATCTGCCCCCATTCCATAGAGGGATGCAAGGGGATCTCTTCGGTATCACGGGCGGCCACAGAGAGTCGCCCCCACGAAGAAGGCAGCGCACCAATTTCAATCTATAGGGGTAGGTCCTTGTGCCTGCCCTGAAACCCGCCCATGATTCCCCTCCCGAGGAAGTGGCGCAGTGAATGCTACGGCTCAAAGATACGACCCCCTTCACAAGATGTCAAGAGTGTCAGCGCGCAGTGGCCGGGAACTCAGCTTCTCCCGCGCCAGTCTGAACCGTGCATTCGAAGATTTGCGCCTCCCGCGGTTCCATGTCCAAATACAGCCCGCGCAGCCTGAGCGCGATCCCGTCCCGCACGTAAACTTTGTCGCTCAGCAGGTCGCGCAACACGGCCTCGCTGCCCACCGGCGAGGACAAACCGAGATGCACCCAGCATTGCGAACGCGCATCGGAACCGTTGACGAAAATGCAGATCATCCGCCCCTCGCGCTCGTAGCTCTGGCCGAGAAGGCGGTGATGCGATTCGTTTCCCGACCATGCGGAACGCGTGGGCAAGAGCTGCCAATGGCCGTAGCGCACGGTTGAAGTCTTCAACGCTTTCAGCAAGAGATCGTAGAACGCGCGCACAGCGTCGTCCGGCTCTTCCTTCACCCGCCTCGTCAGTTGCACGGGTGTCCGAATCTTTCGTCCTTCCCGTTGCCCTTCCTGCAGCAGCCGCACTGACGGCAAACCCAAGACCCACGCGGCGGCGGCCCGATGCTGCGGGAGAGCAAACCGCGCGGCGGCTCGCGGCTCATCGTGATTCTCCAAAAAGTGCACGCGCGTGCCCTGCGTCGCCGCCGGAAAATCAAACCGCTGCCGCTCCGGCCATCGCCCCGCCGCAAGGTCGTCCAATAGCGCCTTGTCGTACACCGCGTCGAATCCCATTTCCAACAGCCGCTCTTCGAGACCCCAGTAGCACTCCGCCATGAAAAAGAAATCCGGCCGCGCGCGCCGTGCGGCGGTGATCGCCTGCGGCCAGAATTCCTCGCCGCGCCGCTTCCACACGCGCTCAAAAATCTCCGCCAGCACCAACATCGCCATGTCGCAGCGCACGCCGTCGCAAATGCCCGTCACGCGCACCAGCTCCTCGCACATCGCCGCCTGCAACTCCGCATTCGCGTAATTGAGCTGCGCGGTGTCCGTCCATGCCGGAAAATTGGGATCGCGCCCGTGAGCCACCGCTCGCGGCCCGTTGCTGCCCGTAACCCAGAACCAGCCCGCCGGATTGGCCACCACATCCGCTTCCGTGCCGGTAACGTACCAGTCGGGATGCGCCGTCACCCACGGATGATCGCGAGCCGTGTGATTGGGAATGAAATCTAACAGCAACCGAAGCCCGTGCCGCGCCAGCCGCTCGCGGAAAGAAGCCAGTCCTTCACGCCCGCCCAAATCCGCGCTGACGTCGTAGCCGAAAATAGCAAAGGGAGATCCGCTGACGTACGCCTCCTTCCAGTCGGGCAGCGCGCGGCCTTATTCATCGCGCAGAGCCGCATCTTCGAGTGCGATTCTGCGGCTCTCATCACCCGCTCCGGCACGTCCGCCAGCGAGGCTGAAGCTCCGCAGACTTCGCGCAGCCAGAGCCGCGCCGGCACTTCAAGGATAAGGTTCGGAGTATTCATGGGATGGGCCGTTGAATCAGGAGACCGAGAGGTTGTTTGGGCCTGAGCTTGACAATCGCATCGTACCTGCTATATTGTAGTTTCCCTTCCGTGCCACTCTGGTGGCGGCGGGCGGGCTCTCCGTCAATTAACACAGTTTTCCATCACAAAACAAGCGAAAAACGGCAAGGATGTCTCCCATGAAGCGATTTCTCGCGGTTCTTCTCAGCCTCGGCCTGCTGCTGCTGGCTCTGGGCTGCGCTGGCGGCGGCAAAAAGTCGGGCGTGGCGGCCCTCGGCGACACCGTCAAGACCAGCAGCGGCCTCAAGTATGTGGACATGAAAATCGGAACCGGCCCCAGCCCGCAAACAGGTCAGACGGCGGTGGTTCACTACACCGGCTTGCTTACCGACGGCCGCAAGTTCGACAGCTCCAAAGACCGCAACGAGCCCTTCCGTTTTCCCATCGGTCAGGGCCGGGTGATTAAGGGATGGGACGAAGGCGTGGCCTCGATGAAGGTCGGCGGCCAGCGCAAGCTGATCATTCCCCCCGAACTCGGCTACGGTGATCGCGGCGCGGGCAGCGTCATTCCGCCCGGAGCGACCCTCATCTTCGAAGTCGAGCTGCTCGGCGTCGAGTAGCGCGTTTCGCACCCTGAGAACGGCAAAGCCCGAGGTTTGAAGCCTCGGGCTTTTGCGTCACGCGCGTCCCCGGTGTGGTTCACTCCCCGGCGTCGGACGTGTGTTGCAGATCGTGTTTGAGCCGCGCCAATTCGTCGGAGTAGTATTTGATGCGCGCCGTCAGCTCGGACACCGTCGTCTCTTCCGGCGCGACCGCGCGGTTTTCACTCAGCAGCTTGTAGGACAGTTCGCCCAAAGCTCCTAAAGCGCTCTTCAGGCGGCGTTCCGTTTGAAAAATGTCCATGCGCAGCCGGCCCTGCCGGGCCAGCTCGTCCCCCAAGTTGCGGAGTTCGCGTGTGCCTTCGCGCACCGTCTCGCGAATGTCCTCCCAAAGGTCTTTGTCCCGCGGTGGGGTCTTGGGCGTTTCCATAGGGAACTCCAACGATTAATACACTCTCTTGTTACGCTCTACCGGTCTCGAAAGTTTCGCATCAGCGCTTGCTTCTCTTGGCTGTGCCGTGCCCGCCCCCGTCCACCGCCCAGCGGCCCGCGCCCAAAAGCAGTACCGCCACCGACATCACAAGGTACGCCAAGGCCAGTTCTTTGGACGGCTTGCCCGAGCCGATGAAAGCCGCAGGGGACAGCGGGCTGAAAGCAGCAATGCTCATCATAAAAACCACCGGCACAGCCGCCCATCGCGTCCACAAACCCAAAATGAAGAAGAATCCGCCCAAGACCTCCGTGGCTACTGCTAACCACGCGAAGACCAGGGGATAGGGAAAGCCGATGGGATCCACCGCGCTGGCGGCAAAGGTCTCGACACCCGCCGAGAGCTTGAACCAACCGTGTACGATCAGCCCGAGCCCGGTCAGCACCCGCAGCCACAACAGTCCGAAATCAGCAAGTTTCTCTTTCATGGCCGATCCGAATGAAATGAATGGATCGTATGGTAGTCTGTTCTCCCCCCTTTGCAAAAGGGGGGAATCAAAGGGGGGTTCTTACGTCGCCGTCGTGCGCCATTGCCGGTCTGTAGACCGACAACGGCGATTCCGTTGTCGCGGCGGCAGCCGTCTGCGCCTGCCCCGCGAAATCGGGTCTCCCCCCGTTCACGGGGGGACACAGAGCCTATCTTGAAATAACGAAAAGTTGGGTTTTTCGGCCGCCGAGCCGGGTTAAGTCTTCGCAACCCGGCCGGAATTGGGTCGTTCAAATTGAGAATTTTGAGAGCGTTGAGTCATCTGTTCAACTCTCGGCCCTCAGCCTTCACCTTATTTCGAGACAGGCCCACAAGGGGGGTTCTTCTGGCCGCTCCTGCTTACTTCATAAGCAGCATCTTCCGCTGCTGCACCGCACCTTCCGAATTCATCCGCAGGATGTAAATGCCGGTCGCACACTCTGGACAATTCCACACGAGTTCATGCGAACCGGGCGAGTACAAACCCTCGGCCAGCGTCGTTACCCGGCGGCCCAGAATATCATGCACGGTGAGCGTCACCCTCGACACCTTCGGCACGCTGAACCGCACCGTGGTTGAAGGATTGAAGGGATTGGGGTAGTTCTGCTCCAGCGCAAAGGCCGTCGGAATGTTGCTCCCTTCATCTCTTGTCCATTGCCCCCCGTTGTAGTGCAGGATCGTGCCGCCTATGCCCACGGCCCAGCCGTGGTCTGCGTCCACAAAGGCCACGCTTTGGAGGCCATGGCTCGTTCCGCTGGATTGAGCAATCCACGATTCACCACCGTCAGTGGTCTCGAGTATCGTGCCCCATGAGCCCACAACCCAGCCGTGGTTCGCATCAAGAAAGGCCACATCGCAAAGCCATTCTGTGGTCCCGCTGGTTTGCGTCGCCCACGTTTCGCCGCTGTCCGTCGTCCGCAGAATCGTACCGTCGCTGCCCACGATCCACCCGCGATTCATGTCCACGAAGGTAGCGCCCCAAAGATCGTGTCCCGTCCCACTGGCTTGCGGCGTCCATGTTTCGCCGCCATTCGTCGTCCGCAAAATCGTGCCCCACCATCCCGCGGCCCAACCGCGATTCGCGTCAACAAAGGCGACGCCTTCAAGGATATACGAAGTCCCGCTGGCTTGAGCCGTCCAAGTATCACCTCCATCTGTCGTTCGCAAAATCGTACCGGAGCTGCCAACGATCCAACCGCGGGTCGAGTCAATGAACGTCACACCATACAGGTCTTGCCCTGATCCGCCGGATTGGGCCGTCCATGTCGCGCCGCCATCTGTCGTCCGCAGGATCTCGCCCCATCCCCCCGCTATCCAGCCGCAGCGCGCATTCACGAAGGCAACGCCATAGTAGGTGTGCTCTGACGTGCTGGGTCGAACTACCCACGTTTCACCGCCGTCAGTGGTCTGAAGGACGGTGCCGTACAATCCCACGGCCCAGCCGTGATTGGGATCAGCAAACGCCACACCTCGTAGCCAATCGGTCGTTCCGCCGGATAGAGCCGTCCATGTAACGCCCCCATCGGTCGTTCGCAGAAGCATGAACCTATCTCAGAATGTTATTCATGCAGATCAGAATGCAGGATAGGGTGACCCAGGCGGTGAAGGCCGTTGGCGTTCGATCCCAGCAGACGGCGACGCGACGGTAGATGTCCATCCAGGCGTGGAGGCGTTCGATCTTCCAGCGTCCTTGATAGCGTCCGACGACAAAGCTCCCGGCGGGGCGTCCCGGTCTACGTTTGCGGCCTTTCCATTCGCGGCGCGGAATGATGGGTTGGATGTTCCGCTTGCGCAGGGCCCGGCGTAGCGGCATGGAGTCGTAGCCGCGATCCGCGATCAAGTGTGCGGGACGTTGTTGGGGACGACCCCGCGAACGGCGCACCCGGATCTTGTCCAGCATCGCCAGCACGGGCTTCGTCTCGTGAACGGTGGCAGCCGTCACCGCCATGGATAGCGGCAAGCCGTTGCCGTCGGCAATCAGGTGGATCGTCGCGCCCTTGCCTTTGCGCCCGTAGCCAACGTGCGGCCCCCCTTTTTTGCCGGAACGAAGGACCCGTCCAGCAACGCTATCGCCCAGTCGAGCTTCTGTCGCTCGTCCAGCGCACTCAAGAGGGCGAACCAGATCCGTTCCCAGGTGCCGTCCTCATGCCAGCGCAGGAACCAGCGGTGAGCGGTCGAATCATCGCCCAGATCGTGGGGCAGGTCGCACCAGCGGCATCCGCTACGCATCACATACAAAATCGCGTTCAACACCTGCCGGTCATGACGCCGTCGGCGTCCGTAAGCAGGTTGCGGAGGCAAATGGGGCTCGATCAACGCCCATTGCTCATCCGTCAAGTCGGTGGGGTAGGGTTTTCTGTCCATACCCCTAATCTAAGAAAAACCAATCCTCCCCGTCAAGTCCATTCTAAGATAGGCTCAT
>JAPKYT010000034.1 GCA_026394155.1 bacterium
GGGAAGAACAATTCCCCCCACTTCGTGGGGGGAACAAAAGGGGGGAGTTCTCTTTCCGTCGCGCCGCGCTCAGTTCTTCACCGCCTTCACCTGATAGAAGAACTTCGCGCCCGCGTCAAAAGCGGTCGAGTCTATGAAAACCGTGGTGTCGAGCGGAACCGGAACGCCCAGAGAGTCCATGGCATCCGTGGAGTTCCCGCGCTGCACAACGTAGTAGTCCACCTCAATCGGCAAACCGGCCGTGTCTTGCAGAACCGGTGCCCAGTGCAGCAGAAAATCCTGCGTCTCGGGCAGGTATTGAATGATCACACTGCCGGGAACGCACGGAACCGGACACGGCGAAAAATAAGAGACGTCATAGACTCCGAAGTACGCGGAATCTGCCACGTAGGCCCGGCAGCCAGACACCGCAACACCCCAGGCGCGCCCCGGTGTGCCATAGAAGCCCACCTCCGTAGGCGCGGCCGGATTTGTGACGTCCACTACCCGAAGCCCCGCATGATCGTCCGCCACGTACGCGTAGTTACCCGACACCGCTACATCGTAAACCCGACCCGCCATGTCATAGAAGCCTACCTCCGTGGGCGCAGCCGGATTGGCGATTTTGACCACCCGAAGACCACCCCAGGCCGCCACGTACGCGTAATTCCCCGACACCGCCACACCCAAAGCACCCCCCGGCGTGCCACAAAAGCCCACCTCCGAGGGTGCCACCGGATTCGTGATGTTGATCACCCGCACACCACCATCCGCCACGTACGCGTAATTCCCCACCACCGCCACGCCCCGCGCAAACCCCGGCGTGTCATAGGAGCCCAGCAGCCTCACATGGGAGCTGTCTTGAGCAAGGGACGGCACGGCAGTCAAAAGCACGAGACTTACAGAGGAAAGAACGATCATTAGTTTCTTCATGGTATTGACCCTCGGTTTACGACGCTTCACTATGGTTAGTATATGTGGCGACGTGTTCAAAGTCAAGGGGAACAGGGAAGATTGTGAAGATTTCCGCCCGTCCAAGAAAAACACGGGCGGCCGGAGGCCGCCCGTACTCTCCAAAAAGCTACTGGCGGTCTCCGACCGCCTTGTCCAAACTACGATCCCCCCACTCCGTGGGGGGATGGAGAGCCTATCCTGAATTGGTGCGCGGTAAACACTGGATTGTCATTCTGAACCCCCAAGTGTGCGCCGGGGGTGAAGAATCTCTCGGGGAAAGAAGGAGCGAAGAGAGATCCTTCAGGCCGCAAGACCGGAAGAGCGGCCTTCAGAATGACATTTCCGAACTCCTCCAGTACTTAAGGATAGGTTCGGAAGGGGGGTGAGTCCATTTCCGCCAAACCCGCCTCTTGCTCCCTTTCTCCACGTTTCACCTTCCTCCACTCTGCGGGGGAAGGCCGGGATGGGGGTGGGGAAATGGCCAGGGATAGGGGTTTGCTTTGCCATTCACTCAACCTGACCTCAGTCCGACGGCTCTCCTCCACTGCCCGCTTGATTAACCCTTCTTCTTAATGAACAATGCAATACGAAACTCCGCTCCTCTTGACTTTCACCACCTTATGTTGTATATTACATCCGATGATACAAGCATTAGTTCCCATTACACAACATCATGCCCAGCCAGTGTTTACCCCTTTTGGGGGAAATATTTCCGATGTATCTGCAATCTAATTATGGATTAAGGCAGTTCGTTTGGTCAAAAATGTTTTTCCTGTCCCCTCGGAGACTGTCCCCCCACTTCGTGGGGGGATAAAGGGGGGAGTTCCTGCGCTTGCCCGATTCCGGGCACGCGGGGACGCATGCCTCGGCGGAAAGAAAAGCGGGGCAGGCGAAAACCCAAGACGCCTGCCGCCGCGAGTTCTCTCCAACTCTCCGCCTTCATCATTCATCATTCATCGTTCATCATTTCCGAGACCCCCCTTTGATCCCCCCGCAAGCAGGGGGAGACTAAGCAGAGAAATACTGCCCGTGGGGATGGTGGAAGACGAGAGCGGAGACGCTGGATTCGGGGACCATCATCATCTCTTCGGTCAGAGAGACGCCGATGGTCGCCTCAGGACTTAAGAGCGCAAACAGCGAAAGCTGATCTTCGAGATTCGGGCAGGCGGGATAGCCGAAAGACAAACGAATGCCGCGATAAGCCGTGCGAAGCAAATCCTGCCAGGTGAAATTCGCAGGATCGCTGAAGCCCCAATCACTGCGAATCTTGCGGTGCAGCCATTCGGCGGTTGCTTCGGCCATTTCAATAGCGAGAGCGGACAAAATGTGCGATGCCAGCAGCTCGCCCTGATCTTGCAAAGCCTTCGCTTTCGGCTGAACACTTTGTCCAGAGGTGGTGACAAACACGCACAAGAAGTCGTCACCGCCAAGTGACTTGGGCCGCACCCAATCGGCAGCGCAACGGAAGGGAGCCACACGTTCGCGCGGGAAAATCCACTCCACGCGCTTTTCACGGGTGACCGGATCGAGAACGGTCACCTTTTCATTTTCACTGTAAACGGGAAACCACCGCCACGTGGCCCGCGGCCCGATGAATCCCTCCTGAGCCGCCATTGCGAGCACTCGTTCAACCTGCGCCTTCAAATCCTGAGCTTGTTTGTCGGCGGGATTGTCGAGCCTCTGCGAGGCCATGCGCAAACCGAGATGCTTTCCGTAGAGCATGGCGCGCGAAACGAGAGGAAACACCTCAGCGACGGGAATGTCGCGCAGAACGTGCAACGCAAAGTCTGGCGGACGCGGAATCTCCACTTGTTCATAGAGAGACTGCGACGGCGCGGGCGGCAGGTGTTCCGCTTGCTGGCGCGCTTCGCGCAGCGTCTCTGCGCGCAGCTCAGACCACTCCGCTTCGAGCCGCGGGCGTTCGCTCTCATCTCGCACGCGATTGGCCAGCATCAGTCCCTGCATGGCATCGCGCGCGTAGAAGACCGGTCCGTCATAAGCCGCGGCGATTCTTGTGAGCGTGAAATTCTGCGTGAGCGCAGCGCCGCCGACGAGCATCGGTAAATCAATTCCCGCTTCCCGCAAATCCTGCGCCGTCACCACCATTTGTTGAGCGGAGCGCACAAGCAAACCCGAAAGTCCCAAGAAGTCCGGCCTGTGCTCGGCAACCGCTTCGATGAATCTCTCCGGCGGCACTTTGATGCCGAGATTGACCACCTCATAGCCGTTGTTGGAGAGAATCATGTCCACTAAATTCTTGCCGATGTCGTGGACGTCGCCCTTGACCGTGGCCAAGAGCACTGTCCCTCGCGTGGCCGTGGCCGCACCCGGTTCGAGAAATCGTTTCAAGTAGTCCACCGCCACCTTCATCACCTCGGCGGATTCGAGCACTTCAGCCACGATCAGCTTGTTGGCGGCAAAGAGTTCACCCACCGTTTTCATTCCGGCCATGAGCGGGCCGTTGATGATTTCAAGCGGCTGCAGGCGCGCGAGCAGCGAGTCCATGAGCTTTTCGATGCCTTCGCGCGTGCCTTCCACCACGCAGCGGGCGAGTCGCTCCTCGGGCGGAAGATGCTCATCGCTCGCCGCGCGCTTTTCCGGTTTCACATCACGATAATACGCGGCAAAGGCGGCGATAGACGCAGCATCGCCTCTATACAAGACGTCTTCGCACAAGCGGATCTCTTCAGCCGACAATGAGGCATAACGCTTGATGCCGGCGGTGTTGACAATGGCCATATCGAGACCGGCCTGAATGCAGTCGTAGAGAAATACGGAATTCAGGGCTTCCCGTCCGCCCGCCGGAAGGCCGAAACTCACATTGGAGATGCCGAGAATGGTGAGCGCTTCAGGGTAACGCGCGCGGATCTCGCGAATGGCCTGCACCGTGGCGCGTGCCGCACCGAGGTAGTTCGGATCGCCGGTGCCCGCCGGAAAAGTGAGCGGATCAAAAATGATCTCACCCGCATCTATGCCCCACTTCTCCGTCAGCGATTTGTACGCTCTGTCGGTGATGGCCATCTTGCGCGCGAGCGTGACCGCCATGCCTTGCTCTTTGTCCTCGTCAATCAGGCCGAACACAACGGACGCGCCGTACTTTCTTGCGAGAGGACAAATGACTTCGAGCCGTTTGTCGCCGTCTTCGAAATTGATGGAATTAATGGCCGCCTTGCCGCCGATGTTGCGCAGCGCGGCTTCAACCACGGCGGCGTCGGTGCTGTCAATCATCACCGGCACGCGCACCTTGCGGAGCAGCGGTTTCAGCACCCCAAGAACATCGCGCAGCTCATCGCGGTCGGGATTAGCCAAACACAAATCCACCACGTGCGCGCCCTTCATCACCTGCTCGCGGCCGATCTCGGCAGCAAGTTCATACTTCTCCTCTTCGACCAATCGTTTGAATTTGCGCGAACCGATGACGTTGGTGCGCTCGCCCACGAACACCGGTCGGATGAACTCGTCGAGCTTCAGCGGTTCGCTTCCCGCCAGCGCGCGGCGAATCGCTTTCGGATTTACGTTGCGCGGGCGATGATGATCGGCCACGGCCCGCAAGACGCGCACATGCTCGGCCGTCGTGCCGCAGCAGCCGCCGATCACGTTCACAAATCCTTCCGAGCAGAAGCGTTCGAAATGCTCGCGGAAGATTTCAGGCCCTTCGTCATACTTGCCTTCAGAGTTCGGCAAACCCGCATTGGGCACGCAAGCGACGGGAAAATGCGAGATGGCGGCCAGCGTGCGCAAGTGATCGGTCATCAGAGCGGGCCCGGTGGCACAGTTGATGCCCAGATAGAGAAGATCGCGCGAAGCCAGCGTGTAGTAGAGAGCCTCGATGTTCTGCCCGGCGAGCATCGTGCCGTTCAGCTCAATGGTGACCGAAACGGCCAGCGGCAGGCGGCGGCCGACGCGCTGCATGGCCTCTTCAATTCCGATCAGCGCGGCCTTGATATTGATGGTGTCCTGCTGAGTCTCCAGCACGAGGTAGTCCACGCCGCCGGCGATCAGGCCCTCGGCTTGCAGACGGTAGGATGCGAGAATCTCATCGAAGGTCACGCCGCCGGTTACGGAGATGGCCTTGTTGGTGGGTCCCATCGAGCCTGCCACGAACACCCGGCGACGAGATGCGAACGTGGCCGCCGCCTCACGCGCCAATTCGGCGGCGCGGCGATTGATTTCGTGCACCTGACCGCCCAGGCCGTACTCGGAGAGCACAAGGGTCGAGCCGTTGAAGGTGTTGGTCTCGATGACGTCGGCGCCGGCCTCGAGATAGCCTTGATGGAGTCTGAGAGTGAACTGAGGCGCATTCAGATTGAGCGCTTCATTGCAGCCGAAGAGAGCCTCGCCCCCGAAGTCCGCCGCCGCAGGCCCCAGCGCCTCGAGCCCGGTGCCGGTGGCGCCATCGAGCACCAGAATGCGGCGCGAAAGCTCTTCGCGCAGCTCCTTGGCCGACTCATGTGTGAACGGGATGGGCATGTGTTGAAAACGGCTGAACGGTTTCGGGTACCAAAGTTCCACAAAAATAGTTGAATCCGACGCCAAAAGCAAGTCCGGCCGCTTGCTGCAACTAAGCGCAGGCTCTTCAGTCCAATAGTACTGAACGGGTTGTCGGCCCGGCTGAGATGCGGGCCGGCAGCCCCGCCCTAATCCTGTGCGTGGGCGGCACTAACGGGCGCAACTCGAAATGGAGGCACATCATGGCACGTGGGCTCACGATCTCCACACTCCTTCTGGTTCTGGGACTTGCCTTGGCGGCAACGGCAAGCTGGCCGGCCTCGGCGGACAGCAATCTTCTCATCTGCGGCCGCACCGGGGAACAGACCGTACCCAAAGTCGCCGTCACTTCAGACGGCGGGTGCTATGTCTGCTGGATGGATCACGCTTCGGGGAACTATGATCTCTATCTGCAGCGGCTGAATGCACAGGGGGTGCCGCAGTGGGTGAGCGGCGGACTGCTCATCAGCAATCATCCGCAGGATACATGGATCACCGACTACGACATGACGGTGGACTCGGCCGATTATGCCGTGATTGCGATCAACGACATTCGCAGCGGCGACGACTGGGATATCTATGCCTATCGCGTCAGCCTGATGGGACAATCGGTGTGGGGACCCAACGGCTTGACCATTTCCGACAATGATGGCTTCGAACCCGAACCGCGGGTGATCGTGACCCGAAGCGGAAACATCGTGTTCGCGTGGACGGAGGGGACGGCGACATCCACCGTGGTCAACGTGCGCAAGGTCACGCCGGCGGGAGCCGACATGTGGACTCCGGCACAGAGAACGCTCACCGGGCCGAACGGGCTTTCCATTCCCCGGATTGCGGCCGCCGGCAACGATGCGGTGATCGTGCAGTACCTTTGGCACACCGGCACAGAGTTCTGGTCGCCGCGCTATGTCCGCGCCCAGAAGTTTGATTCTCTGGGCGGCGCGATGTGGTCCGATACCGGCGTGGTCATTTCGAACGCGGGCGGAATCGGCGTCCAGATGAAACCGAACATCACGCCCGACGGCGCGGGCGGCGCTTACAGCTACTGGTACGACACGCGCGAGAACAACATTCACCACGTTTACGTGCAGCGGCTCTCATCGAACGGCGCCATGGCCTGGACCGTCAACGGCGTGCAGGTGGCGGTCACGGATTCCCAGATGGAGATGGATCCGTCGCTGATTCGCTTTCCGGGCACAGGCACCGTCGCCGTTTTCTACATGATCAGTGATCTTGGGCAGTCCAATTGGGGGGTGGGCGGACAGCGACTGGACGCGAACGGCGCTCCGCTGTGGGGCGCGGGCGGAGTTGCCTTTGTTCCTCTCGGTTTGCAGCAGCGCTACGGCGTGAGCGCATTTTACCAAGGGGAAAACGCGGCCGCTTTGTATCTGGAGTTCGCCGAGGGAAGCCAGACGAACACGCGGCTCAAGGCGTTGGGGGTGAATCTCGCGGGGCAACCCGTTTGGACTCCTTCGCCGGTGGTGATGTGCAATGTCGCCAGCGGAAAAGGCCATCTCGCGGCGGCCGTCAACCGGTTTGGTCAGGTGCTCGCCGCCTGGCACGACAACCGGGCCGATCTTTCCGGCGATATTTACTTGCAGAATGTCAACCCTGACGGCTCGCTGGGCGACATCGGGCAGCTTCGTCCGAGTATCCGGATACTGATGCCGTCAGACGACGACACCACTTCGTTTCTGCCTTTCTTCATGATGATCCTCGTGGAGCACTTCGAGGTCGCGGAGGCGCCGGACGGCGATGGTGAAGTGGAGGTGCGGGTGAACGGCAACTTGGCGGGCTGGGTCACCGATCCGATTACGGCGCAGGTGGAACAACTGGCGGCCGGCTGGAATATGGTCGTGCTCGAATTAGTGGATCACAATCACACGCCGCTTCCGGTGCACGCCATGGATTCGATTCACGTGTTCTACCGGTCGAGCGCGGCGAAACCGCTGCCCGGCGGAATGGCGCGCGAGTTCGCGCTGCTCGCGCCGCATCCCAATCCGTTCAATCCGTCCACAACGGTGCGCTTCAGCCTGCCGCGCGAGTCGGCGTTCAGGCTCACGCTTTATGACGTGCTCGGCCGGCAAGTGCGCGAGCTGGCCTCGGGAATGCGCGCGGCCGGTCTGCATGAATTTGTGCTGGACGCATCGGGTCTTCCGGGCGGACTCTACTTCTGTCGGCTGGATGCGGGCGGTTTCCAAGCCGTTCAGAAGCTGATCCTGATGAAGTAATCCCCCCTTTCATCCCCAACAAAGTGGGGGGAGAAACGAGTCCTGAATCGCTTTGTGCGAGAATAGCCGGTGAGAAATCACCGGCTATTTCATTTTCGAATCATGCTGACGAAGCTGACCGTTCAGTGGGGCGGCGTGAGACCCGCGCGCAGCGGGCTCCATTCCCCCACTGCATCGGAGTAGATTTTCACCGGGCCGCGGGCCGTCCAGCGATGGTCGTAGTTGTAGCCCCAGCCCAAGTATTCAGACGCGCCGCCGCCCTCGGTGGTGATGAGAAAGCGGTTGTCCACTTGACCGATGGAGGCGGCGATTTCGCTGAGCTTGTCGCGGTCGCCGCCCTGCGGATCCACGTGCACCCAGCCGTAATTGGGCAGATAGACCTGACTCCAGCGGTGGAAGGTGTTGTCGAAGGAGGCATCGTCGTTGCGCACGACCACCGATCCGACGTAGCGTGCCGGAATTCCCGCCGCGCGGCACAGGGAAATGAAGAGGAAGGTGTACTCACTGCATGAGCCGTTGCCGCGCGTGAGCACCTGCGGAGCGACGTTCCAGCCCCCCGCCAGTTCGTAGGTCAGATGCTCGCGCACGTACTTATGAATGCGCCGCATCATCCAGTACGGATTCGTCTCGTCGCCCACGGCCTCTTTCACCGCCTGTTGAATCACCGGATCTGTGATGCGGTACTTGTCTTCATCCACCAGATAGGCCTCGCGCACCTCCTTGGGAATCTCTTTCAGCGATCCGACGCGGTGCGGATAGATGAGCCAGCGCGCCTTGTAGAGAACGGCGGACGCTTCCATGCGCACTTGCGTGCGCTGCTCGTGCGGCACGTTCTCGAAGTGGAAATGCGCCAGCGGCTGCTGCCAGCGGTCTGTAACCGTATCGCTGGGCCGCGGAATGAATTGCACCGGGCCGAGCAGCGTCTGATTGGGCATATCATGCGGCAGAGCCACATAGACATCGAGGCTGGGAACGTCGCCGGGGCCGTAGTTGCGGAATTCATAGGTGAGCAGAAGATGCAGAGAGTCGGCGTCGCTTCGCCGCACCGGCTCCGTGTCGTCGAGCGACAGGCGGTAGATCACGTCGTCCTGATAGTCCACGTTCCAAAGAACATCTCCGTCGGTGGCCAGCCCGCGAGCATGTTTGCCGGGAGCATCCATGCCGAACACGACTTCGCCGTGCTTGGGATCGAAAAGATAGAGTTTGTCGTCGCGGCGGTCCGCCACCCACAGATAATCCTTCCACCACGCGAGCGCGGTGGAGCCGATCGAGGGCGTGGGATGCGACACAATGGTCGTGCCGTCGTCAGTGGAAATTTGACAGATGGTCTGCTTTGCGCCGTCCACCAGCCAGAGGTTTTTTCCGTCCCACGCCAGACCTTCGGGTGTGGGCGTGGGCGAGTCGAAAGCGAGCAGAGTCACGCCCGTGTTTACGTCCAACTTGCTGATGCGGTTCTCCTCGGCGTCCACGCACCAGAGAAAAGCACCATCCCACGCCAACCCGCGCACATCGAAGCCGGGCGCGGCGAGCGTGCGCACCACCCGGCCGTCGGCGGGATTCACGGCGTAGAGAGAATCCGTGAGACGGTCGGCCACCCACAACAGGCGGCCGTCGAAGGCCAGTCCTGTGGGCGTGCGGCAGGGAGCCGGAAGCGACGACAGAACGTCACCGGGAACGGCCCAAGCCGGTGCGTACGCGCACAGACAGAGTACAAAGATGAGCCACGTTTGCGCTTTCATAGAGTCTCTCAGGGTGGGGGATTGGAGGTCAGCGAGAGATTCCCCCTTTGTGTTTCCCCCACGAAGTGCACTACTGTCTCAATGTTTTTGGGGTTGGAAAGTGGGGTAAAGGCTCAACTTGTGGCGATCCAGTCCGCCGAGCCGGGTTCAGCGCCACGCAACGTCTCCGCTGATGAACATCTGACCGCGCGTAACCCGGCCGGA
>JAPKYT010000011.1 GCA_026394155.1 bacterium
AGTGGGTTTTCGACCGCCGAGCCGGGTTAAGTCTTCGCCACCCGGCCGGAATCGGGATTGCGCAAATCGAGAACAGTGTAAGAGTTGAGTCATCTGTTCAACTCTCCGCGTTCCGCCTTCACTTTATTTCGAGACAGGCCCTTCATCCCCCCATGGAACGGGGGGAAACAACTCGGGTCCTTCCCGCGTTCGATGCACAACTGTCTCACTGTTGTGTGAACTGTCTCACGGACGAAGCATCTCTCAGACAGCTGCCATATTTCTTACTTCCGGCGGCCTCCCGGCCGCCCTCTTCCGAGGCGGGCAGAGCCCGCCGCAAGTAGTGAGGTAAACGCACGATGCCCGAAGGCTCTCGAATTACTCGACATACATTAAGACAGTAGTGCGTTCGATGGGGGAAGTTAGATGGGGGTCTTGTTGTGATTCGCCATTGCCGCTCAGGAGAGCGACAACGGCGAAAAAAGCCCCCGGCCGGCGGCGGGGGGCTTGTGCTCTCATGAGTCGTGCGAGACAAGAACAGCGGCAAGAGCGCCGTCAATTATGCTGTGCCGCGCCGGCCAAGCTCGAAAGATCCGTGGTGTCGCCCCGATAGTACTTCTTGCCGTCGGCGACCATCACCGGCGAATCGGCGGTCACCAGAAACTTTCTTCCCGTGACGATGCACTGGGCGATCTTCTGACCGTTCTCCTCGGCGATCACATTACCGTCCATGCTGGCGAGGGACACGGCTTCCCGGTCCATCTGCGCGGTCATCCGTGACATCTTCACCGCGCATGAAGTCTTCGTGGCCTCATCGGCAAAGTAGTAGCGCGCGCCGCCGACTTGCGCGTACGGAGTATTTGCCGTCACTTCGAACTTCTTGCCGCAACTCACGGCCCACATGCGGCCGTCCTGCACTTCGTACACATTGGCCGCATAGTATCTCCGGTCACCGCACAGCTTGCTCGTCCATGCGCCGCCCGCTCCCGAGTGAAAGCTTGTGCCCTGCGTCGCCCTTACGTCGCCGGACTTGGCGCAGCACGCGGATGCGGCGCAAGCGCTCGACTTGGCGACTGCAGTCTTGGAGCATGTCCGGCCACCGCAGGCAAAGCTGTTCAGGCCGGCAAAGACAACGGCAACGGCGGCGCAGGCGGCGATCACGATGAAAAGTTTTTTCCTCATGGGTGTCTCCTCTTGGATGATGCGGCCTTGATTCTATACCTCAATATACACAATCCGGACCGAAAGAGTTCCAAGTGTGAGTTCGAGCAGAACTCTCTGGACAAATTCAAGAAAAATCACTATATTAGTATTTCAGCCCGCTGTGGCGACGGCACTTGGAAGTCCGTCGAGACACCTTTCGGAAAAACGCAGCTCCGCTTCACGCAGCCGCGTCATGCAGATCAGGAGGCGTGCCTCGTGTCAGCAGCGGAACATTGGGAGTCCATGCGCATGAACCTCGCGTTTGACTTGCCCGGATTCAGCCTGCGTGCTCTTGACACGGAAGACGTGCCCGACTTCGTCGAGCTTGGCTTGCCAACGTGCGCTTTCATGCACGGCCGGTCTAAGATTCCCCAACAGGTCATGCGCAAGCGATTCGCGTCGTTTGTGAAGGAGCACGCTTTCGAGCCTGACAGCAGCATTTTCGTGGTGGAATCGTCTGAAGACCGGATCATCGCGCAAATCTGGCTGCGCAGTACCATCAACCGCTTCAACGGCGTATCCGAGTTGTGGGTGTGGGACCTGACCGTGCTCAAGGGCTATCAGGCGCAGGGCGTGGGGCGAGCACTGCTGAAATTCGCCAAGAATCGGGCGGCCGAGCTCGGGGCCGCCGAACTGTGGCTCCTCGTGTCCAGCCGAAATGCGCGCGCGCTGCGTATCTACGGGCAGGCAGGATTGCGGGCTGCAGGCCACCTCATGGCCATGCCGCTGTGTTCACCGACTCTACCGGATGGCGAGATCAAGGTGAATCAGGCCACCATTCGGCCACTTCGCTCCTATGACGTAAAGTTACTCTATAGGCTCTGGGAAGCCGCCGGGCTGCCCTTTCGACCGCACGGCAGAGATCGCGAAGACCGGCTCGCAAGCCATCTTGACAGCCCGCTGATTGGCGGTTGGGGGGCATTCATTGAGGACCAATTAGTGGCCGCCACTCTGACCGGCAACGATGGACGAAAGGGCTGGATTGAGAGGGCGGCGACTCGCCCCGAGCACCGCAAAGCGGGTTTGGCGGGGGCACTGGTGGCCGCCGCCGTGCAGAGTCTGAAGGACGACGGGGCGCTGGTCATCGCCGCACTGGTGGAAGAGGAAAACACGCCCAGCCGCCGGCTGTTTGAATCCCTCGGTTTTGTGGACTCGCCGACTCTCCTCTACTACTCCCTCCGCGACAACCCCGGCTGCTGACCGAAAGACACGCCACCGATGGTGAACAGAAGCGCAGGCAAACACCGGCGTTTTTTTGTTTGCGAATTCGCGGAAAAACGCGCCGCGGACTTGAATATTCTGTGCGAATCCGCTATACTCCAGCACCTGCAATAAGATCTCACCATCGAGGGCGTGCATGACCGAATCACATCCCCCGAAAACTCGGGATCAATGGGGATCTCGTATGGGCGTTATTCTGGCCGTGGCGGGCAGCGCCGTCGGTTTGGGCAACTTCTTGCGATTTCCGGTGAGAGCCGCGGCGGGAGGAGGCGGCGCCTTCATGGTTCCCTATCTGATCGCGCTCCTGCTGCTCGGAATTCCGCTGGCGTGGGTGGAATGGACCATCGGCCGTTACGGCGGGCAGCACGGCCACGGCAGCGGGCCGGGTATCTATCACCGGCTGACCAAGGGCCGGCCGTGGGCCAAGTACTTGGGCGTGCTCACCATTTTCATTCCGCTGGTCATTTGCTTCTACTATGTGTATATCGAGGGCTGGACGCTGGCCTTTTCCTTTTTCGCGCTCACCGGCACCTGGGACAAGGCCATTGCAGCCGGAGAAATGGACAAGTTCCTTTCCGGTTTCATGGGAGCGGAATCCAATCAGTATTTTGACGGCCCGTGGACGGCGATTGTGGTCTTTCTGCTGGTGTTTCTGGCCAACTACTGGGTGCTCTACCACGGCATTCAGAAGGGCATCGAGAAGCTCTCCAAGATCGGCATGCCCATTCTCTTTGCGTGCGGCATCGTGCTGGTGGTGAGGGTGCTGACGCTGGGCACTCCCAATCCGGCTCATCCCGACTGGAACGTGAACAACGCGCTGGGTTTCATGTGGAATCCGGACTGGTCCAAGCTCTCGAGCGGGCGGGTGTGGATCGAAGCGGCCGGCCAGGTTTTCTTCACGCTCTCGGTGGGCATGGGAGCAATCATGGCCTATGCCAGCTATCTGCGCAGCAAAGATGACGTGGCGCTGTCCAGTCTCACCGCGGCTTCGACCAATGAGTTTGCAGAAGTGATTCTCGGCGGCAGCATCGCCATCGTGGCGGCGGCGGTGTTCTTCGGGGCGGCGGGAGCGAGCGAAATCGCCAAGGGCGGGGCCTTCAGTCTGGGCTTCATCACCATGCCTTATGTCTTCGCCCAGATGGGCGCGGGCGGAATCATGGGCTTCCTGTGGTTTCTGCTGCTGTTCATCGCCGGCATCACCTCGTCGGTTTCGCTGATTCAGCCCGCGCTCACTTTTCTCAAAGACGAACTGGACTGGAGCCGTCGCAAGGCGCTGGTGGTGATCGGCGCGATCAATCTGGCGGTGACCGGTTTCATCGCCATGACCATCGGTTTCGGCACCTTGGATGAGGTGGACTTCTGGGCCGGCAGCGTTCTGCCGGTGGTCTCCGGGCTGGTGATGATCGTGCTCTTCAGCTGGTTTCTCGGCATTGACCGCGGCTTCAAGGAGATGCACAAGGGAGCGCTCATGAACGTGCCGCGTGTCTATCGCTTCATCATGAAATACGTCACGCCGGCTTACATGATTTTCCTGCTGGTTTTCTGGGCGATTCAGGACTGGTGGCCGACCGCGACCATGCAGAACATTACCGATCCTCAGCGGGTTCTGATGATCGGAATCACGCGTGGGATTCTGCTCGCGCTGGCGCTGCTGTTAGTGTACCTGATCTACGTTGCCAACCGGCGACACAAGTTTCCGCATCTTACAGGGGAAGAGTAATGCAACCCTTAGGCTGGATTTTCCTGACGGTCGTATGGGTCGCGATTATTGCGGCCGTGTCCTATTGCCTCGTGCGGGTCATGCGAGCCGAGGCCGCGGAGGGCAAGACCCGGAAGAGCCGCGCCAAGAGCGACTGACCCTGCTGGTATCCATTTTGCTTTTCTTGGGTCATCATGCCAACCGACAACAACAGGCCCCCGCGCCGGCGGCGATGGAATCGCGGCTTTACTCTGATCGAGCTGCTGGTGGTTGTGCTCGTCATCGCCGTTCTGGCCACGATGGCCGTGACGCGCTTCTACGCCATGCGCGACAAGAGCATCGTCGCGGCGGCGACGTTCGATCTTGATCTGGTGCGGAAGATGCTCGCCTACTATTCGGTGGATTACGAGGCCTATCCGGCGGCGGCGGCGAGCTACGACGATCTCAAGAATCAGATGGTGGATCCGAAGGGCAACCTCTACGGGCGGCTGCCGGTCAGCAATACGTACACTTGGTTTTCCTACAGCCTGGACGCGAACAACAACTTCGTTCTCCGCGTGCGGGTGGCCGACCGGAACCGCACCATTCTGATCGCCACTCCCGACGGCGTAGTCCGCCAGTAGCCGCGCAAGTCGCTACTCGCCCGTGCATTCTGCAACGCGGAGAACGCGGGTCACAGACCCGCCCTACTGAAAGACCTCGGATTCGTAGCGCCCAGCTTGCTGGGCCAAGAGAACCGAGCCCGCCGAGGCGGGCGCTACATGGAAGGAACGATTATTCGCATTCCGTAGCGCCCAGCTTGCTGGGCCAGGAGAACCGAGCCCGCCAAGGCAGGCGCTACATGGAAGGAACGATTATTCGCATTCCGTAGC
>JAPKYT010000027.1 GCA_026394155.1 bacterium
GATCGAGCAGCCCGCCCTCATGGCGGAAGGAAATCTCGCCGTCGGCAAAGACCACGGCAATCTCTGTGGCACCGGTGGAGGGGCGGGCGGCCGCCTTCAGATAGCGCGCCGGACTGACGGTATGGAATTCCTCATCGGTTCCCTTCAACCGTTCGCGCACGTCGCCCCAGTCCAGAGCCGCGTCAGCCAGCTTCTTCTCCACCGCTTCCGGTCCGGTAATGAAGAGCCGCGTGCCGCATTGCAGCTCATGATCCAACTCCGCCTGTGAAATCTTCTGCCGGCTGTCGGCGGTTTCCTGCGTGTAGGTGCGGTAGAGATCGTCGAGCAGGCTTTGCAGGCTCTCGCGCAGCGCGCCGGACATGCGGTCGCGGTCGAGATTCTCGTAGGCGCCCTTGTAGCGGCCCACGTGCAGCACGTGGAACTTTAATCCCAGTTTTTCGAAGGTGCGCGCCAGATAGACGCTGGAGACGCTGAGGCCGGCCATCACCAGCCCGCCGGAACGAGCCGGAGACACAAAAACGGTGTCGGCCACGGAAACCAAGTAGTAGTCGCGGTCGGTGGCCACGTCCAAATAGGCATACACCGGCTTGCGGGAGCGCTTGAAGTCCAGCAGCGCTTGCCGCAGCTCGCGGATTTCCGCGAATCCGGCCACGCCCAGCGGCCGCAGCACCACTCCCGCAATGCGCGGATCATTCGCGCCCCGCTTCAGAGCGCGCGTGATTTCGGAAAGGGTGGGTTGCCGAGTGCGGACGGCAACGGAGAGCGGCACCGTGCGGTACTCGGCGATGAGCCCCGAGGTCTCCACCAGCAGAAAGGTGCGGGGTTCAATCGCGGGATTTCCGGGACCGCGCAGCGCCGCCGCGAGGAAGACTCCGGTGGCGATGAAAGAGAGCAGGACAAAGGCCCCGCCTCCGATGAGAATCCAGCAACAGACTTTGTTCTTCATAGGGCACCTTGCTACGGGCGAGCCGCAGGTTGCTTTGCAGACTTGCGGGTATTACATTGTGGCCAGTGCCGGTCCATCCCGCGCGTGTAAATGTCTGATTTACTGCGACTTTTGCCGGCTGAGGAAAAGCGGAAGAAGGCACACGCTTTGCAGACTTACGAATGATGCACCAACACGCGAACAGCGGACGAGGCGAGTGAACAAAGACAACATCATCTTCGGTCTCTTCACCGCGGTGTTTCTGGTCTTGTACGCCGCCAGCGCGTTCTCGCTGCTGAGCGACACGACCGGCTCGCGCCTGTTCTACATGCTCACCACCGGAGTGCCGCCGATGGTGGCTCTGCTGCTCTTTCCTCGGGCGGGGCTGGTGGTGGTGCTGCTGCTGGTCTGCAGTGTGCGCTGGATGTACGATTGGTTCGAGCTCTTGCCCCGCGAGGCCACGTGGCTGAGCGACATACTGATTATGATGCTGGTGCTGCGCACGGTCTTGTTCATGGTGGCGCGGCGCGTGACGCTGATCAAGATCGAACGGCTGATCGTGGTGCTGCTCGCCTATGCGGTGTTCACGTCGGTACTCAACGGCGTGGACAAGAATTCGCTGGCAGCCGGGAGCCGCTTCGCGTTCCGCTACATCATGCTGTTCCTGGCGGCCTACCACCTGAACCTGACGCCCCGCTTCCTGAAGGGATACATCTTCCTGATCTTCGGGATCGCGCTCTTTCAACTTCCAGTGGTGCTGGCGCAGTTCCAGAAAGTCCACTGGAGCGATCCCGACGCCGTCTATGGCACGTTGGGACGCGGCGGAACCACCGGCATGGGCCTCTTCCTCATCGTGCTGGTGGCCTATCTGGTGTCGCGCATGCTGGAAGAATCCCGCGTGCGAATCTCCTACCTGGCGCTCATCGTTCTCATGAGCATTCCGCCGATTCTGGGGGGGATCAAGTTTTTCTTCATGTTCATTCCGCTGCTGTTAGCGGTGATGGTGCGCAAGACACTCTTTCGCAAACCGGTTCTGGTGGCGGGGTTGTTCATTGGGGTGGTCTGCCTCGCCCTTGGCCTGAACTACTTCGCCTTCGCCACCAGCCGCGCGAAGGTGAGCCGGCAACCGCTCATGATTCTGTTCGATCTGCCTCGCTATTTCCGGCACGACATACAAGTCGCCGAATACGGGCAATTCGACCGGGGATTTCACTACAGCCAAGCCATTCGTCTGGGACTTGCCGATCCCGTGTCCGGGCTCTTCGGCCACGGCATGGGGTCCAACACCGCATCCGCCGTCTTCAACACGTCCTCGAGCACGCTCAGCATGTTCGCACAGTGGAACATGACGTCTCTCGGCACGATGGGCGTTATCTGGCTCTACACCGAATACGGCTTGTGCGGAGTGATACTCTTCTTTTATCTCCTGTGGTTGATGTTCCGCCGGGCAAAAATACTGCTCGCTTCGGAGAACCGCGAAGAACGCATCTACGGAAGAACACTGGAGGCCATTGTCGTCATCTATGCCGTGTGGAACTTCTATGGTCCGGCGTGGCAACTGGACTCCATCAACATCGGTTTCTGGCCGCTGGCCGCGCTCCTCGTCCGCCTCAGCTACTCGAAAGAACCGAAGCGCGAGCCGTCGCCTGCGGCGTCCGAAGCCGTGCCCGGTGAGTTGCACCCTCACGCCGCCTTGACGGCTGCCGCCCGGTAGTCGAACGTAGCCCAACGTGCGGTCTTGATCCGAAGATAGAAGCTCTCTTGTCCCGGTGCGCTTACAAGCGTGCCGCCCAACGAACACGGCGGGTGGTCGCAACCAATGGCATTAAAGTCCGGAGCACGCGCAACGGCGCCGAGCGGTCTCATCATGGAAAGGAACATCAAGCGATGACTTACGGTATCACACAGTACGTTCACACGCGATCGCTCAGCGAGGCGACGGATCATCTGACACGGCACCTTGGGAGTCTGCAGACGTTGAAGGTGCTGGAAGCGGGATGCGGTTCAGTGTCTTATCTCAATCTCGATCAGTGCTATGTAGTCGGAATTGACATATCGCGCGAGCAACTGGATCGGAATCCCCTCTTGAACGAACGGGTACATGGAGACTTGCACACCTATGAAAACGCGGGGTGGACGGACTACTTCGACCTCATCGTCTGTTGGTGCGTGATCGAGCACTTGCATGACCCGGGATCGGTTATTGCCAAGCTGGCGCGTTGGACGCGGCCGGGTGGTCGAATCGTGCTGGCCTTTCCGAACCCCCAGAGCCTGCGCGGAGTCGTCACCAAATACACTCCACTCGGCTTCCACCGCTTCATCAAGGGAATAGTACGGCCTCGGCACGCCCGTTCGTATTTCAGAAAGCATACCTTCAAGACGTACATGAGACGAGATGTCCGGCTGAATCGTGTCGCTGACAGGCTGCGTGCCGGCTCTTGTGACACTGATCTACTACTCTCCTATGAGACGCCGGAGGGGACATTCCTGAAGAAGTACGTGCCTCCGCGCATCGTTGATGCCGTGAGTTCGTGGTTTCTTGGCGAGCTGAGGGGCTTTCTGAGTCCGGCCGCGGAAGGCCTGATCCTCGTCTCCAATCGGCACGCCATGCCCGTGCCCGACTCGGGAGCGCCCTGACAGCGGGTAGGCCCGTCTCCTCAGGAATCCGTCACGCGTCGTCTGCGCCTCAGGCGGGGCAGGACAGGCTCTCGATAATCGGCACCAACATGGCCGTCGCTTGCAGTACGCTGAGGAATGGTCTCGCGGCTCGCCTTGCGGCGAGCCTTTTCCTCGGCTCTACGGCAAGAAGCAAAACCCGATACTCTGGGTATCGGGCTGCGGTGACCCCACGGAGAATCGAACTCCAATTGCGAGAATGAAAATCTCGAGTCCTAACCGTTAGACGATGGGGCCGAATTCTAAGAAGGAAGCGACGGGAGTCCAAACAGCGTTCTCCCCATTCGCGGACTTCGTGTGTAGGGTGGCTGAGGGGACTTGAACCCCCGACCCTTGGATCCACAATCCAATGCTCTAACCAGCTGAGCTACAGCCACCATGCGGAACACCGGCGTGGTGTGCACGAGCGGGTTTTCGGAACAGACGTGCGGTCGTCAGGCGCGACTCGAACCATGCTTCACGACAAAGGCCTGTCCCGTGGGCAGAAAGACCGGGGTCTCGGGTTTGCCGGCAAAGAACTCGTCGGCCGCGCTCTTCACCCCGGGACAACTCAGATACCCGTAATCGTCGAAGACCAGAATGCCACCTCCCACCAACCGTGGATAAAAAAACTCGCAGCAGGCCCGCGTTGACGAATAGATGTCCACGTCGGCATGAACCATACAGAATGTGCGCTCGCAGAGTCCTTGCGCCGTCTGGGGGAATAGACCGGGAAAGAACTCGACGCGCTCGCATCCGCCGAGAAAGCGCGTCACCTGTTCCAGACTCGTGTCGCCAAAGTCCCCGGCCTGATGGACGTCTTTTCCGGCGGAGGTTTGGGGCATGCCGGAGAAAGTATCAAAGAGCAGCAACGACTTGCCGGAGCCTCGCAGCGTTTCCGCCAACAGGCGCGCCGTGCCGCCTTTGTAGACTCCGACTTCGGCCACATCGCCTGGCAGAGGCAGCGTCGCCCGCGCGAACTGGCGGAGCATCATCACCCGCTCGCGATCCACCACCGTCCGCCCCGAGATGGTCGCGTAGATATCCTTCAGCGGGCTGTCGAGCTCATAGTAATCGAGCATCGGCGGTCTGACCAGCGGGAGCTTGTGCATGGGAAAACCGACGGAGCGCAGTGCGCGTTTGGCGAGGAGCTTCCACTTGGCCATGAGGCGGTAACCTGTGAGAACAAGAGCGGCGGAGGTATAACCTTAAATTATACGAACTTTCCGCGAGCTTGTCAAGCCCTCGGCACTACTTCCGCCGAGCCCTTGGCCGCCTCTTGGACAAAAGCGGCTTGAGCGCATCAGACAGCGTTGGGCGGCCGATTTCCCGCAGCTCGTAGGTCACGCGCACCATTGGCAAAGGTACCTTGATGAGCCGCAACAAATCAATGGGCGTGGCCGAAATCACCACATCCGCCTCCACCTTGCGCAGCGTCGCTTCCAAATCCTTGATCTGCTGCGCTCCATAGCCCATGGCAGGCAGCAGCGTGCCGATTTCCGGATAAAGCTCAAAAGTGCGTGCAATCGTTCCCACGGCATAAGGCCGCGGATCCACCAGCTCGGCGGCGCCATACTGCCGTGCCGCCACCACACCCGCGCCGTATTTCATTCCGCCGTGCGTGCAGGTGGGACCGTCCTCAATGACAACCACTCGCTTGCCGGAAATGAGTTCGGGCTTGTCCACGGTAATGGGTGAAGCCGCTTCGATGCGCAAGGCGGCGGGGTTGACCTCGTCCAGTGACTGACGAACGCGCGCCATCTGCTCGGGCGTGGCGCTGTCCACCTTGTTGATGACCACAGCATGAGCCATTCGCAAATTGGCTTCGCCCGGATGGTAGTGCATTTCGTCTCCGGCGCGCAGCGGGTCAGCCACGGTAATATGCACGTCCGGTTTGAAAAAGGGCAAATCGTTGTTGCCACCGTCCCAGACGATCACGTCGGCTTCTTTCTCGCACTCGCGCAGAATAGCCTCGTAATCCACGCCCGAGTACACGACGGAACCCGCCATGAGATGCGGTTCGTACTCCTCCATCTCCTCGATGGTGCATCGGTGCTTGGCCAGATCGGCGAGATCAGCGAAGCGCTGCACGCGCTGGCGGCGCAGATCGCCATAGGGCATGGGATGACGCACGACCACCACGCGCTTTCCGGCTTCCTTCAGCAGTTGCGCTACGCGGCGCGTGGTCTGCGACTTGCCGGCACCGGTGCGCACCGCACAGACCGCCACCACCGGTTTCCGGGATTCGAGCATGGTGGCGCGCGACCCCATGAGTTGGAAGTTCGCGCCCGCGGCAATCACCCGCGAGGCCCAGTGCATGACATGCTCGTGCGAAACATCGCTGTAGCTGAAGACCACCTCATCCGCACCTTTCCGGGCAATGAGCGCTTCCAGTTCGCTCTCGGGGTAGATCGGAATGCCCTTGGGGTACAGCTTTCCGGCCAGTGCCGCGGGATAACGTCGCCCGTCAATGTCGGGAATCTGGGCGGCGGTGAAGGCGACGACATCGTGACTCTTGTTGTCCCGATAGACCACGTTGAAGTTGTGGAAATCGCGGCCGGCCGCTCCTTGGATGATGGTGATCGTGCGCTTTTTCATAATCCGCGGTGCAAGTTCTTGATTCAAAGTGACATTCAGGCGGACAATGTACAAATACCGGCGGAGAATGTCAATCCGGGGCTGCGGACCCGCGGCGAGTTACACCGGACTGAATCAGTACGCGGGAGATCAAAGCATTTCGGTGGGATTAGAGGATGGCAACCGTGGGGAAATCGGGGCGCAGTCTCAGGTTTAGGGGACTGATTTCTGCGCCATGTCTTCGCGGTCCGTTACATCCTGCACGGCGGCGACGACGCAGCGCAGCTTGCCTTCACGGTCGAACTGCGGGGTGGCGAGAACTTCAATCAGGCGATGCTCTCCGTCGGCGCGGCGGATTTTCATGGTGTAGCGATTGCGTGCGCCGGCCCGGCGCTGACCGGTTTGAGCGCGAACAAACGCAAACGTTTTTCTGTCCACGAAATCTTCCAGACTGCGGCCGATGAGTTCCTGAGGAGACAGGCCGAAGAGAGACGCTATGGCCGGATTGGCGTACATGAAGCGCTCGTTCGCGTCAATCATGCCGATGGGATTTTCCAGATTCTCCACCAGCCAGCGAAGGGCGTCTTCGCTCTCCCGCGAGGCGGCTTCCGCCTGCTTGATGGCCGTCAGGTCGCGCACCACCGCGCCGATCGCGGAGATGTGCTTACCGTCCGCATCGCGGATGGCGAACAAGTGCATCTGGCTGGGAAATGGGTCGCCGCCGCGAAAGTGGCGCAGCTTCAGCTCGCCCTCCCAGTGTCCGTCCGCCCGTACCGCGGCCAGCGCCCGCTCGAAATCGCCGATCTCGGATGGCAGGAAGTGCTCGCGGGCGTTCTGCGAAGGCGCTTGGTCGAGGGAAGGTAGACCCACCAGCCGCAAGCCGGCGTCATTGAGGTACGCGATCTCTCCCTCGGGAGTGATCAGCGCGATGTAATCGGAACTTTTTTCCACCAGCGAGGCCAGCCGTTTGCGCTCCTCTTCGATCCGGCGATCTTGGCTGATGTCGCGCACCACGGCCAGAACCATTTCCTCGCGTCCCACTTGGACGCCGGCCAGAGAGACTTCGCAGTCCACCAAATCGCCGTCCTTGCGCTGGTGCAGCCAGTAGAAACGCTGCGGTTCACCCGCCATCGCCTTGTGAATGTACTCCCGTGCGGCCTCGCTGGACAGACGGCCGTCCGGCTGATACTCCGGGGAGAATTCCACCGGCGAATGGCCGACGATGTCTTCCCGTGAGCAGCGCCATAGCTCGCAAGCGCGGTTGTTGCAATCGCGGAACAGTTCATCCATGAGAAAGAACGCGTCGTTCGATGCGTTGAACACGGCGCGGTACTTTCCTTCGCTTTCCCGCAGCGCCTCTTCCGTGCGGCGTTGCTGCTCGAGCAGGAGTTCGGTTTCCACCTTGTGAGCGGCGAGGTCGGCAAAGAGTTCCAGATAGAAGAAGGTTTCGGCGGTCGGACGCTGACCGTCCACCGGGTCATCACAATTGATGGTGCCGATGACCCGCTCGCCGCTGCCGTACAAAGGCACGTAAGCGATATCCATCGGATCCCACGTGTCGCCAGCCTGCACTTCGCGGCGTCCGGGCACCACGCCGTCGGTGGACATGACTTGCGCCAGCATGTCGGCAGGCACAAAATAGGAGCGGCTCACGCGGAAACGCTGGAATTCGGGGCCATAGAGGCGGGCGCGCTCCTGCGCAGGGCGGCGGTGCGTGCGCAGGAACTCAATGTCGTCATCCGAGACGCCGTGGAAGGCGGACTGCGCGATGTCCCAGTTTTCGAAGAGACTGACGGAGACCGAGCCCCATCCGGCCTCGCCGATGGAATCGGCGACTTTCTGCAGCACTTCCTGAACCGTCCTCGCTTCTTGCACGGCGGTTCCCGCTCGCAGCAGCCGAGTGATCTTGTCGCGCGATTCCTCGAGCTGCTTGGCGTATTCATCCAGCACCTGCAGAGAATCGAAGCGCTCCAGCTCCTCGGATACGCGCATGACTTCGATCTCCTCCAGTTCGAGGAGGCGATGCCGCAACGCTTCCAGTTCCTCGAGGAGCTCGGTGGTGGTGTTCTGCGTTTCGATCATGTCTGTCAGCCTGTGATGCCGGTAGTAGCTGTAATCTGGCTTCGGTCGTCCGCGGCTCCGTTCGGGGCGGTGACGGCGCTCGGTTCCAGACCATCCTGCAAATTTGATTCCTGCGCCGCGAGGGGGAAAACAGAACGCCCACGAGTTCACAAACTGCTCGAAGTTGCGTGGGCATGGGCCATAGCATCCGATGATACGAGTGTCACTTACGAACGTCACAGTCTTTGCTCGCGAAGGGGCGGGCAGGGGACGAAGCCGGTGCGCATTTTTTCGCCCTCATTTTGACATGAGGCATCGCATGCGGCGGGGCGGAAGCGCTCGAGATTCCGGCGCCGAGCAACGGAAATGCCGGGATTTGTTTCGATTGCGCCCGGCATCACAACGCATGTCGCCGTAGCGCCGGAGGTTGCATTCGCGGAAAATGGATACTAAATTATGGGACATGCCGTTCTTCGCAACAGATGTCAGTTAGCGGAAAGAAACATGAGACCTTGCCGTGGATTCTTAGGGCACAGCACCGTCGCGCTGGTTTTGGCGTGTCTGCTGGCGCTGGGAAGCGCGATAACCCTGCTCGCTTCTCCGTTCAATACGTATGAGCCGAGACTTCCCCAAAACTGTGATTGGCTGACCGGACCCGAGGCAGTGCGCAGTATGCCCAGCGAGGTGGTGGACCCCAATCCCCGTTCGGTGCGATTGAAGTTCTTCGAGCCGCCGCTCGAGTACGGGTCGGTAACAGTAGCGGGACAACTGTACGAAACCGTTCGTCTGACCGGTGAAGGCTCGATAGCCATACCCGGCGACCCTGAGTTGCCCAAGGTCTCCCGTCTGGTGATGATCGCCAGCCGCGGCAACGTGAAGCTCTCGATTGTCCGTTCGTCCTACCACCTGGAGTATCTCAAGGGCGACATCGCGCCGACGCAGGAGATGATGGAAGGCGAGACCGCGCCCGTGAGCGGCGCGATGGCGCCGAGTCCCGCCGTTTATTCGGCCAACGAGTGGTATCCGGCGGCGACCGCGAGAATCAGCGAGCCGGCCACCTTGCGGGACGTGCGCTTCGTGGGTGTGACGGTCTATCCGGTGCAGGTCAACCCGGTCACGCGCGAGATGAGAGTCTACGACGAAATCGAAATCGAGATCAGCGACGTCGGCGGCACCGGACCCAACGAGATTCCTTTCACTCCCGAGTCCATTGACCCCGGCTTCAAGAAGTTGTACGGAGCGTTTGAGAACTTCCGCGGCAGCACGCTGGATGAGTTGCCGGTAGTTCCCGGCGAATATGTGGTCATCTGCCGCAACTATGCGAGCACCGTCGCTCAGGCTCAGCGGCTGGTGGACTGGCACAAGCGCAAGGGATTGAACGCCACTCTGGCTCTCACTTCCGCCAGCTACGACTCCGTGCGCTCGATCATTCGCACACGCTACATCGGCGGCGGCGGCCGGCTGGCGTATGCGTGCGTTATCGGCGACCCCCAAAACGGCGGCGATTCCTTGAACATTGCCACGCATTCCTCGCAGTACGACAACTTCTTCGGCACGGGACTGGTGAACCCGAACGGGCCGGACAATCCTGATCCGGTGCCGGAAGTGGCGGTGGGCCGCATCTCGGTCACCAACGGGTTCGCGTTGCAGGCGGTCGTGGATAAGACCATCCTTTACGAAACTGCGCCGTACACCGGCGATGTCGGGTGGTTTACACGGACGTGGTGTGCGGCCCACATCTACGCGGGAGCCAGTGTCTACAGCCTCCCGTCGTTCAAGCGCTATACTGAAGCCATCATGCGTGACCATGGGATAGCGCCGGTGCTCTGGACCGTCTTCACCGGCGTTGTTGTCGCGGACACCATCGAGGCGAAGGTGGCGACGGGAATCTCGGTGTTCAACCATCGCATGGCATGGATTAGTGAAATGAGCACCGCCGACCTGGACGGGCTCAGCGACAGCTGGATGTGGCCGTTCGTCATGTCCATCACTTGCAATACCGGTTCGTTTAATTCGGGAACGTCGGTCTCGGAAGCGTGGCTGACGCCCACCGGTCAGCTCCCCGAGCATTACCGGGGCGCGATCGGGTGCGTGGGGCTGGCCACCTCCGGCACCCACACCCGGCTGAACAACGCACTGGACGCGGGCACCATGTACGGTCTCTACGTGCGAGACATTGATGAGCAGGGCGTGGCGCTGATCGCGGGCAAGCTCCAGATGTACGTCAACTATTGGGACGACAATCCCACAGGGGTGCAGAATTTCAGCTACTGGTCGAACCTCATGGGTGACCCGGCAGTGCCGATTTGGAAGCAGAGGCCGTGGCTGGCGTTGGTGACGAAACCGGCGACGGTGAACGTGGGCACCAACCACGTGAGGCTCACGGTACGCAGTTTAAGCGCGAGCAACCCGGTTCCCGGCGCGTTGGTCTGCCTCTGGAAGAGCGGTCAGTCTTACTCGCGCGGCTTCACCGACGCCGGAGGTCAGATTGACCTGCCGTGCACCACGGCCACGACCGGCGATCTGCTGCTCACCGTCACCCATGACGACTTGATCGCCTTGCTGGACACCATCCATGTGGTCAACAGCAACGCCTGGCTGGCGCTGGACAGCGTGTTAGTGGACGACGACAACATTGACAGCACGACCGGTGACGGCAACCACATCATCAGTCCCGGCGAGACCGTACACCTGACCTTGCGCTTGAGGAACGCGGGCACTTCACAGACGGTGACCGGGATCACCGCGACTCTGGTGGGTCCCGCACCCGGCATTGAGATCTTGCGCCAACCGCAATGTGGGACGCTGGGCGGGCAACTCGCCTCCCTTCCGCCTGGCCGTGACTTCAGTCTTCAATCAGGAACCGGTGACGCTCTATTTACGGTTGAGTTCCTCGGCGGGCGCGGAGACGCTGCGCGTGAGCCTGACACCGCGCGCGCCTGACGTGACCTACAAACGCAGCACCTTCTACGGCGGCGCTCTCAATCCCGGCGCGGACGGCGATTTCATGGTCACGATCAAGAACAGCGGGCTGTTCACGATGCACAGCGCCCACGGCGTCTTGCGTTCGCTGGATCCCTTCATTCTGGTGACCGACTCGGTCGGCGAGTACGGCGACGTGGTGGCCGGCGCTTTGGACAGCAATTACACTGACCGCTTCCATCTGAGCATCAGCAGCGGCACCTACCCCGGCCACCGCGCGGTCATTCAGCTCGTTGTCACCGACGACAACGGTTTCCGCGACAGCACCGAATTCGACAGCACGAACTTTTACGCCACGGAACCGGCCCTCATGAACCGGGATTCCGCGAACTTCGTTCTGACCATCGGCAACCGGGATTCGACCTCGCCCACCGGCCCCGACGCCCACGGCTACTACGCCTACGACAACAACGAGTCCCACCCGCCCAACAGCAACTCCGAGTTCGAATGGGTCGAGATTTCGCCGCGGCTGGGAGGACCGGGGACTTCGATGAACTTCAACGACTATGCGGAAGACAAGGACTCAAGCCGGACGATCAGCTTGCCGTTCGATTTCACGTTCTACGGACAGACGTTCGACCAAGTCACCATCTGCAGCAACGGCTGGTTGGCCTTCGGCAGCTGGCTGATTGACGACTATCACAATTATCGCATGGGCAGTCCCCCCGGGCCGCCCAATCAGGTGGCCGCCTACTGGGATGATCTGAGATGCCGCGGCCTCGACAGCAACTGCTACTACTACACTGACGCGGTCAATCATCGCTTTATCGTGGAATGGCGCGCGTGGCTGGCGTGGGAGACGAGTCCGGCTGTCATGGAAAAGTTCCAGGTCATTCTTTACGATCCCGCCGTATATCCGTCGGTCACGGGCGACGGCAAGATCAAGGTGCAGTACGACACTGCGGCGGTGAAGGCCAACAGCGTCGGCGACCAAAACGACTGGTGTTCAGTGGGCATCCAGAACGCCGACCACTCTATCGGGCTGGACTACTACTACTGGAACACCTATGCTCCGGGTTCTTCGACCATCCGCAACGGCCGGGCGATCATGTACACCACCGACGCCTCGGGCAAGCTCATACCGGCCGTGAGCGTGATTCAACCGAACAGCGGCGGCAACTGGTACATCGGCGAGACCTGCAACCTGATCTGGCAGAGCACAGCGATTTACTGCAACGTGAACATCGAGATCAAGCGCAACTATCCATCGGGCACGTGGGAGCCGCTGTTCACCAACACGCCCAACGACGGCTTTCAAGCGTGGACGGTAAATACGCCCACGGCTGCCGGCACGGCGCGGATTCGAATCTACACGGTGTCGCCCCCGGTCGTCGGCGATACCTCCGACGTCGGGTTCTCGATCACGATGCCGACCGTCGCCGTGGTTGACCCCAACGGCGGCGAGGTGCTTGTTACCGGCACGGGCTACAACCTTTCGTGGACTTCGGTGGGCATGCCTGCGGTGCGCGTGGAACTCAATCGAAGCTATCCCTCGGCCACCTGGGAAGTCGTGCGCGAATCGGCGAGTCAGGGCTTTGAGTGGAGCGTGCCGGGTCCGCCGACCGTGAGCGCACGCATGCGGGTGATCGGCATCACCGTGCCCACGGTCAGCGACACGTCCGACGGCAATTTCACCATCGGCTCGCCTCCCACACTGACGCACGAACCGCACGCGGATCAGCCCTTGGGATCGGCGCTGTTTGTGGCCAAGGTATACGACGACATTCCGGGTTTCGTGACCAAACTCTTCTGGCGGCTGGCGGGCGTAGGCAACTACGACTCGACGGTCTTCGCCACCACGGGTTACCCGGACGAATACTCGGCCACCACGCCGGCGCTGGGCGCGGGACGCTACGAGTACTATGTGAGCGTCACCGATGCGCAGACTTTCACGGATCGCGTGCCCGAGACCGGGACCTATTTCTTCGACGTCGGAATGATGGCGAGCGCGTGGATCACCTACGACGACAGCACGGCCGAAAACTATAACTGGGTGGACGGAGCTAACTTCCAGTGGGCGGTGCGTTTTGAGCCTGCCAGCTATCCCTATGCTCTCTACGGCGCGCGTTTCGCCATCTGCCCCACCCGGCCCGCCAGTATCCATCAACCCATTCAGATCCGGGTCATGCAGGCCGACGGGCCGGGCGGGATGCCGGGC
>JAPKYT010000141.1 GCA_026394155.1 bacterium
GTTCCCTTGCGCGCGCCGCTGCCGCCGCATTCCGAGCAGGCGGCATGGCGTTTGACCTTCAGCGTTTTCTTGACTCCGGACGCGATCTCTTCGAGAGTCAACGCGAGTTTGACCTGCAGATCGTTGCCGCGCACTCGCATGAAGCCGCCCGCCGTGCGCTCGCGTCCGAAAAAACCGCCGCCGAAAAGCCCGCCTTCCATGAACTGGCGGAGCGCATCGGACAAATCGAATTCAAAACCGCCGAAACCGCCGCCCGCTCCCGCACCTGCGCCCGCGCCGGCCGTGGCGTGGCCGAAACGGTCGTAGCGCGCCCGCTTGTCCGCATCGGAGAGCACGGCATAGGCCTCGCCCACCTCCTTGAATTTCTCTTCGGCGGTGGCGTCGCCCTTATTGCGGTCGGGATGATGCTGCATGGCCAGCTTGCGGTATGCTTTCTTAACATCATCCGCGCTCGCGTTGCGGTCCACGCCCAAAATTTCGTAATAATCGCGTTTGGTGGTCATGTGTTTCCGGTCAGCGGCGCGTTGTCAGTCGCCTCCGGAATCCTCTTCTGCTTCAGGCTCGGATGACACCACCACCTGCGCATGGCGAATGACCCTGTCTCCCATGCGATAGCCGGGAGTAATCACCGACAGCACCGTTCCGGCGGGAAATCCGGGCGTGGGCTGCGTCATCAGCGCATCGTGTTCGTCGGGATTGAAGATCCGTCCCACGCATTCGATTTTCTTCACCTCGTAGGAATCGAAGAACGCACGCAGTTTGTCGCGGATGAGCTCGGCGCCCTTGCGCAACGGGTCATCCGCATCGCCGGGAGAGTCAAGCATGCGGTCGAAATCATCCATCACGGGCAACAGACCGGCGATCACGTTCTCCACCACCAACTGCCGCAGCATCTCCCGTTCCTGCCGCGTGCGCTTGCGGAAATTGTCGAACTCGGCCAGCTTGCGCAGATACTTGTCCTGCCATTCGGCAGCCTGCGCACGCGCCTGCTCGATTTCGGCCCCGAGATCAGGCGCTGCAGCTTCACTTTCAGATGATGCACCTTCGACGAAACCGGCCGTTTCCGGAGCGTCGTCGTTTTTCATTTTGTCTATCGGATTGCGTTTGATCATTTGACTTGCGACCCGCTCTCCAGATGGCGGGAAATCGTGCGGGCGGTGAATTCCACGAGGCTCTTGATCTTGGAATAGTCCATGCGCGTCGGGCCGATCACGCCCAATTTGCCCGAGGCGGTGGGACTGTAATAGCTCGAGGCCAGAACGGAAAGCCCTTTGGCGCGCGCGTCCGGATTTTCGCTGCCGATGGAAATCGCCACCCCTTCCTCGGTGGAATGCCCTTGCAGCAGATGCACGATGATGTCCTGATCCTCGATGAGTTCGATGATGCCGCGCATGCTCCGCGAATCCGAGAACTCCGGCTGCGAGAGCATTTCCGCCCGCCCGCCGATGCGCAATTCCTCGCGATCGGAAAAGGTGAACAGCTTCTCGGCTGAATCCACGAAAAAGCGCACCAGACCGGGATGGGTGGCGGGCATTGAGGCGATGCGCTCGCCGATCTGCGCGCGCACCTGACTGAGCCTGAGTCCCGAGAGCCGGCCGTTGATGGCCTGCGCCACCTGCTTCAACTGCGGCTCGGGAATCGTCTGTTCCAGTTCCACCATGATCGTCTTGACCGGACCCGCTTCCAGCGCAATGACCACCAACACGCGGTTCTCGGAAACGCGCACCAGATCCACGCGCTGCAAGACGGCCTCGTCGAAGCTCGGCACCATGACAATGGCCAAGAGCTTCGAGGCCGAGGACAGCACGCGCGCGGTCACGGCCATGATCTCGTCCAATTCCTGCGAGATCCCTTCGAACTCGCGCTCGATGGCCTGACGCTCCTCGGACGAAAGTTCGCGCGCATCCATGAGGTCGTTGACGTAAAGCCGATAGCCGACGTCCGACGGCACCCGCCCGGCCGAGGTGTGGGGATGGCAAAGCAGTCCCATCTCTTCGAGGTCGGCCATGACGTTGCGCACCGTGGCCGGAGAGAGATTGAGCCGTTCCTTGCGCGAGAGCTGCCGCGACCCCACGGGTGTGGCCGTGAGGATGAAATGCCGCACGACCGCGCTCAGAATCTGTCGCTCGCGTTCGCTGAGGCTCGGGGGCTTGGTGAGTTCGACGGCCATCATGTTTTTTCTATGCGAGAAGAGTCCCTTCAAAGGTCTTAACTTTTCAAAATACGGAATTTTGGGTGCCATGTCAAGCTGCAAAGTGTGACTCGAAATATTTGTATTATATTCTCTTACCAAGCCAGTTGCCACCTCTCAGCGCCATTTCCCACCAGTGCGACAAGTTACAACGATTTGTTTTACATAAAATTATGTTCATGGTGCGACGGCATCACTCCCGAAACTCACCGGCGGCGGAATGGGCTTCCATGAGATGAAAGCGGCGGCCCATCGGCCGCCTTCCCACATCCACCCGGAATTCGCCCAACAGTCGAAGGGAATGACACACGTTTCTCCCCCCGTTCTATGGCACAACTGTCTCACTGTTGTGTGAATTGTCTCACGGACGAAGCATCTCTCAGACCGCTGTCAAATTTCTTACTTCCGGCGGCCTCCCGGCCGCCCTCTTCCGAGGCGGGCAGAGCCCGCCGCAAGTAGTGAGGTAAACGCACGATGCCCGAAGGCTCTCGAATTACTCGACATACAACAAGACAGTAGTGCGTTCTATGGGGGGACAAAGGTGGGGTCTGTTCGCGAACACCGACAGGTGTCATTCTGAAGCCCGTCTTCGGGCTGAAGAATCACTCAGAGTCTCTTCCGGCTCCGGCCGACTCTCAGTGATCCTTCACATCGAAGACGACGTTCAGGATGACTGGCGCTACTTCACCAACATCATCTTCCTTGTCTGCGCCATTCCGCCCGCCTCGAGCCGGCACAAATACACTCCCGACGGCAGACCGGAAGCATCAAACATGAGACGGTGCCGCCCGGCGGTCTGGATTTCATTCATCATCACCGCCACCTCCCGACCCAAGACGTCATAGAGCCTCAGCGACACCCGCTGCGTGGCAGGCAGCGTGAAATCGAGGTGTGTGGTGCTGTTGAAGGGGTTCGGGAAGCAAGAAAGGCTGAAGGATGCGGGATGAAGGATGGGAGATTCTGAAATCCCCGTCGCCGCCGAACAGTCGTAGATGCCGAAGTAGCAGTAATCGGCAACGTAAGCGCAGCTGCCGGACACGGCTACGCCGTAGGCTGAACCTGGCGTGTCGTAGAATCCCGTCTCCACTGGCGCAGTCGGGTTTGAGACATCTATTACCCACAGACCGTGATACCGATCTGCCACGTAGGCATAGTTGCCGGACACGGCTACACCGTAAGCTGAACCTCCTGGCGTGTTGTAAGACCCTACTTCCACCGGTGCAGCCGGGTTCGCAAGATCCAGTATCCGCAGTCCATCATACTGACTTGCCACATAGGCGTAGTTGCCGGAGATTACCACATCCGTAGCCCCATACGGTCCATCCTTATAGTCCACAAGCACCGGGGAGAAAGGGTTGGAAATGTCCATTACCCATAGACTACGGTCCCAACATGCCAAATAGGCGTAGTTGCCGGACACGGCCACACCACCTGTAACGAGTCCGAGTCCACAGAATCCCACCACCGTGGGATAAGAGGGGGGATAGATGTCTATCACGTAAAGACCGCGATACCGATCTGCCACATAGGCGTAGTTTCCGGACACGGCCACGTCGCAAACAGAATTTGGAACGCTACAGAATCCCACTTCCACCGGAGCGGCTGGGTTCGCGATGTTCACTATGCGAAGTCCATCGCCAAAACTCGCCGCATAGGCGTAGTTGCCTGACACAGCTACATGCAGAGTCCAGCCGGGCGTGTCATGGAATCCCACTAATACGGGGACTGCGGGGTTCATGATGTCCACAACACCAAGGCCACCCCAACTCGCCACATAGGCGTAGTTGCCAGACACGGCTACATCGTAAGTGTGCCTGGCAAAGACCACCGCTTCTAATGGCAAGGAAGGATCCGCAACATTCACAACGCGGAGACCACAGTTTCCTCCTCCCACGTAAGCATAGAGTCCTGAGACCGCCACGGTAGTTATGTCAGAAGCATCACCTATGTTGCAGAATCCCACTTCCACCGGTGCAGTTGGGTTTGCGATGTTGATCACGCGAAAACTATGATTCTCATTCGCCACGTAACAGTCATTCGCCACGTAGGCGTAATTGCCTGACACAGCCAAGACATAGGATTCCCAGGGGTAGTGGTACCCTAAGTAGTGTTGACCTACCTGCACTGGCGAGTATGGATTGACAATGTTGATCACAGAAAGGCAAAGGTCTACACCCCATACTCTTGCCACATAGGCGTAGTTGCCGGAGATTACCACAGCGCAGGTGCGGTATTCGCGGCTTGAACTGCAAAACCCCACTCCTAAGGGTTGAGAGGGATCTGCGACATCCACCACGTAAAGGCCAGCATTCCCTGCTGCCACATAGGCGTAGTTTCCGGACACGGCCACGTCGTAAACAGAATCTGGAGCGTCGTAGAATCCCACTTCCACCGGAGCGGCTGGGTTCGCGATGTTGATCACGCGGAGAAAATGTCCATCTGCCACGTAGGCGTAGTTTCCGGACACGGCCACGTCGTAAACAGAATCTGGAGCGTCGTAGAATCCCACTTCCACTGGAGCGGCTGGGTTCGCGATGTTGATCACGCGGAGACCCTCTGCTCCATCTGCCACATAGGCATAGTTTCCAGACACGGCCACGTCATTGGCCTTTCCTGGCGTATCATAATAACCGATTTCAACTGGCCGTGCTGAATGGGCAATGTTCACGATTCGCAGGCCAGTTCTATACGTGACCACATAGGCAAAGCTATCAACCACGGTGATGTGGCTGATAGTATCCTGGAAATCGTGTAGTAGCCCCACCTGCCGCACATTCAGGCTGTCCTGTGCTCGACTGACATCCGGCGTCAAGAAGAGCGACAAAACGATCACAACGAGCCAGACCGACCGAATCCGTGCCATTGAAGAATGTGTGGCACAAGAAAAGTGAGTGTTCATTTCAAGCTCCTGGGCACAAGCCCAAAAACGAAAAGACCCTGCCGCCCAAGAGACGACAAGGTCCAGATAGAATCCGCCTGTTTGACCGATTCCGAAAACCGCCTGCCAGTTGCCCGTCCTGAATCCCGCCCACGATTCCCTCCCGGGGAATTGGTGCAGTTAAGGCTACTGACTCAAGATACTGCGGGCTTCACCGAATGTCAAGACGCCCGCCGGGTATGTTTTTCAAGTCTCAAGTTTCAGGTCTCAAGTCTTCAAAGTTCATCCCTCATCCCTCCGCCCTCATCCCTTCCTCGCCTCTTCTCCTTCCCCACTTCAGCTTTTCCCTGAGCTTACCAACCCCTTTTCTCGTAACCACTAACGCGCAATTTCAACAATCTGCCCCCTTGATTTGGCCTCTATTCAGTATTATATTGTATGCATTCTGTGTCAACCTCGTCAGGATTGGCAAACAGTATGCTGAACAAATGTCTATTCTCCGCCGAGTTCTTTCCCTCGTATCTCCAATGTCTTAGAAAGGTAAGCCAGTTCGTTCGGCAAAAAAATGTTCCCGGGTTCAAGGCGCAACAACAGCAAAATCAATATTCTCCGTTTCACCTCGTTCCGAATCTTCTTGGCGAGAGCTGCCCCGCCAGAATGCTGAGCAGAATCGCTACTAAGATCGTGCTCACATAGAACCACAGCGGAATCTCCACCGGGCGCAGCGTCAGCCAGCGGAGAAAAAGTCCGAGTCCCGCTAGCAAACCGCAGGCCAACAGACCTCCAAGAAGTCCCACGACAAGCTGCTGCACAAAGAGCGCGAGCCGAATGGTGCGCGCCGAGGAACCCATGAGCAGCAGCAATTCCCATGTGTCGGCGCGGTTGCGCACCTGCGCGCGCAGACAGAGTCCGACCAGAACGAGAATCACCAGAGTGAGCGCGGCCGCTCCCGTTCCGAAACCGCCTTGCAGTCGCGCCGACAGTCTGTCCACGCTGCTCCAAGCGGCGCGCGGATAAGCCACGTCCGCCACCTCGGGCCAGCCGCGCGCAGAGGCCGCAAGGCTGTCCAGAGTCTGAAGGTTCAGCCTGCCGAAGCGCACGCGAACCATCGGCGGAAACGGATTAGCGCCGAACAGCGTCTGCAAATCCTCGCCGGTTTCTCTCTCGATTTCGCGCAGCGTCACGTCGGGCGGCACATACTGCACGGACTCGACGGCGGGCCATGCTTCGGCGCGCGACATCACCGCCGCGCGAGTTGCCTCCGCGTCGTGAATCAGTTCCAGCTCAAGCGTCAATGCGGTGGCAAACTGCGCCTGCAGGCTCTGCGCCAGAAACACGATTCCCAAAAGCATGCCTAAAATGGCCGTGCCCAAGGCGAGCAAGAGCGCCGCCAAGACGGTGAGCGTGGGCCGCGAGCGCAGC